>JAIWHQ010000008.1:0-17237 GCA_048629575.1 Thermoplasmatota archaeon
ATTCGGCTTTGCACATTAAATACCCGTTTTGCAGAACAGTACTACAATCAATACCCCAAAAGTTGGATTCATGATGCCCTTAGATCACATAATTTTGTGAGAGGACAGCATCAGGGTAAAACCAGAGTTTGGCAAAATAAGGCAACTCTCCTCAGTTTTTCTCCTTGAGCAGTATGGGCCTGCTGAGATTTGAACTCAAGTCTATGGCTCCCGAAGCCACAAGGATGCCAAGCTACCCTACAGGCCCCAACTTTGAATAACAAAAAGAGAAAAGATAATAAGATGTTTTTGGTAAAAACAAATAACTGTTTATTTCAGTTTTTTCAGAAGTTTTCCAAATTCATCATATTTTTTCGTAAGAATATCAACAGATTCTTTGAGTGCGTCTTTGGCATTGAGTGAGCCATCTGTTTCAAAGCTAAACGTAATCTTTGTTGGATCCCTTTTAATTGTGATAAAATCAACTTCTGCCTTGTCGATGTATGATTCTAAAACAGGAAGTTTTGTAATATCTTTCATTTCAAGTTTATTTGCTTTCAGCTCAACAAAATCTTTAGGCAGCTCTTTGATGAAATCTTTTACTTCATCCATTCGTTTCTTATCCACTTCGATAGAGACATCCATCATATATGTTGGTGCGAGAACCGTCTGCCATTTCGCATGATTTCTTGCCATCCCAAGAACCGCCTCGACCTCTAGGATGATCCGCTGATCTTTTGAAAGCTCTACTATCGGTATTTTGCCTTCTTTTATCGCAAAGCTTTCATGTTCTGGCTGCAGATCTCCAGAATAGACAACACCTTCTTCCTCTTTACTCAATGTGTATCGGACTGTACAACTTGGGCATCCTTTACCTTTGCATTTACAGTCTTTTCTGAATGTTAATAATTGTAGATCTGTTGGTATAGGAATCAATCCAAGCCTGTGGGTGATAATTTCATCAAAAAGCGGGCTTGTGTTATCATAGATGATTACGTCATCAATTGCGAGTTTCGGAAGTTCAGAAAGCATGATTCTTCGTAGAGTGTTAACAAAATAGACGTTAGTGTCTTCTATTTTTATAACGCCTTTATTTCCTTTCAGTTCTATGTTTTTCACTTTCATGTGTTCACCTTAGATACGTCTCCCTCGCTTTCCGCCTTTAGCTTTTGTTCCATCATGCGGATGTGGTGTTACATCTTCGATATTACCAATGCGAAGACCTGCTCGTACAAGTGAACGTATGGCAGTCTGAGCACCACGACCTGGAGAGCCGCCTTTCTTTCCACCCTTTCCTCTGATGCGTACATTAACACTGTCAAATCCTTTTTCCATAGCTGCATCAGCTACAGTTTGTGCAACCTTCATTGCAGCATATGGTGATCCTTCATCTTTTGCAGATTTTGTTACCATTCCACCTGAAACACGTGCAATGGTTTCAGCACCGGTTAAATCGGTTATTGTAATAATGATGTTGTTAAAAGATGAATAAATATGTGCGATGCCTTTTCGTCCCATGGTTAGTTCCCTCCTTCTTTCTCATTTGATTTTTTGTTTTTTGTTTCAGGTTTTTCAACAGGTTCTGTTTTCTCCTCAGCAGATTCTTTTTTTATCTCTGAAGGAAGTTCAGGTTTTTTATCTTCAGCTGGTCTCTTTTTTTTGTCATCCTCAGATTGTTTTACTGGTGTTGTTGTTTCTTCTTTAACAACTGTTTTCTCTTCTTTGATGTCAGGTTTTTCTTTTGGTTTTACTGGTTCTTTTGGTTCTTCTGTTTTTTTCTCTTCAGTTGGAGTTATTCCTGTTTTGTACACATCGGTTTTAGGTCGTGCAGGATGCGACATCTCATTTAAAGGAGATTTACCTGTGTAGCCTATCTCATTTTCCTCATCTTTTGTAACCATATAGCTTGGGATAGTTAGCTTTCGCTTATTTATTGCTATATGTCCATGGTTGATAAGCTGCCGTGAATGATCTGGAGTTGTTGAAAGCCCTTTTAGGTATACAAGTGTCTGTAACCGTCGAGAAAGCACAGACTCAGTCTCAAGTGCAAGGACGTCATCAAGTGATGAGGCAGCAGGTAAAACACCGATTCTTGTTAGATGCAGAAGTAACTGATCACTCTCCTTTTTTACTTGCGGATCTTTTGTCTCCATCTTTGCTAGTAACTCTCGTGCCTGATGTCGATGTCGTCCAAGATATGTTTTTGCCTTCCATACTTCTTTATGATTCTTAAGGCCATATTTTTTTAATAATTCACGTTCAGATTTAATACGATCTTCTTTCCACGGATGAAGTGGGGTTGTATATTTTTTCCTTGGAAACTTTGGATTACCCATAAAATCACGCTCCTGGCCTCTTCTTAGATACACCAAGTGCCAATCCTTTTCGGTTGTTTGCTCTGGTGCGCTGTCCTCTTACAGACAACCCTGTTTCATGTCTGATTCCTCGATAGGATCGTATCATTTTCAGTAGATTTACATCATCTCGCAGACGTAGCTCCACGTCTGAACTTATTAAATGAATATCCTTTCCCGTGTCTATATCCTTACGATGATTAAGCATCCATCCGGGAGCAATGTTTTGTATATCTTCTAAAGCCTTTTTTATTTTTTCAATTTGTGCGTCGGTTAACTTTCCCATCTTTATTTTTTTATCAATGCCTGTAGCATCTGCGATAAGAACCGCCATATGACGTCCGATACCTTTTATCTGAGCAATTCCCATAATCAGAGTTTTATCTCCGTCTATGTCAGCATTTGCAATTCGAACAATATATTGAAAATCTTCATCTTTCTCATCTTGTTTCTTCGCTGGTTTCTTAGGTTCTTCTGTAGCTTTTTGTGGTTTGGTTTCACCAGGTTTTTCTTTTGATTGTGTTTCTTTCAGTTCAGTTTTTTCTTCTTTGCTTTCTTGAGTTTCAACTGTTTCTACCTGTTGTTCTTTTGTTTCTTCTTTTTCAGGTTTACCTTCATCTTCAACAGTTTTTTCTTCAGTTGGTGTTTTTAAAACAGGTTTATCCACTTTTTTAACATCAGGTTTTTCTTCTACTTTTTCTGATGTTTCAACAGCATCTTCTATTTTTTGTTCTTCAGAAATGCTCTCCTCGACTTTCTCTTCAGATGCTGGTTGCGGCTTTTCTACTGGTTCTTTTTCTGGTTCCTTAGTTGCGTCTTCAGCTTTTTTTTCTGTTTTCTTTTTTTCATCTGTCAATTCTATACCCCATTAATCATAGGATCATCTAGATCATCTATCATTGGTTTTTTATCTTATAGTATATAAGAAAGTATTGCCACTAATAAGAAGCCTCTATTTAAGCGTTTAGGGAGATATTCTCTAAATTTTGGGATAATAGGCAGCACTTTGTTGTAAAATACTATGTTATAGAATTAAGAGTTATTTAGCGTTATCATCCGAGTGGAGAAATACTGAATTTTAGTGATATCTATTTATAGTGATAAATGATGATGAAGAAAACGACACTATCAAATATATTTTTGATTGGGATGATGATACAAATATTACTGAGACTGATTTTTTCAATAATAATACATTAGCTAATGCATCTCACAGTTGGACTATAGCTGGAATTTATGTGTTAAAGGTGTATGCAAAAGATAAAAACAATGCGACATCAAATATCGTGGAGCATACTGTTTATATAGATTCAATTATCGTTGGAACTATTGGTTATCTTACTGACGATGACGGTGATGGAGTCTATGACACGTTTCATAATGATACGACAGGAATAGAGACAGATGTTGAACTGCCGGATGATAAAACCTACTTGATAGATAACGATGGAGATGATGAATGGGACTATGTTTTTGATCCCGAAACTGAAAGACTCACTAGATACAAAAAAGATGAAGCAGAAACAACAGATGGATCACCAATGATGTTACTGTTGATGATAGGCACAGCAATTGCAGTTATCGTCTATCTTTATAAGAAGGATTACTTTTAAAAATTGTTGATTTAGAGAAAATCAACAGAAAAGTAATATAATATATTCTTCATTGTGCGGTTTTGTTATGTCAAAAAATACTTGGACAAAAATTGAAGAAATACTCTCTGGAAGCAAATCAGATGAAGAGGTCCATCTCCGTGGATGGATATATAGGACGCGAAGTAGTGGAAATATCACTTTTATTACGATGAGAGATGCAACAGGTATTCTGCAGGCTACAGTTAAGAAAGGTAATCTTTCAGATACTGAGTTTGAAGATGCAAAAAAAGCGCTCATTGAATCCTCTTTGGAACTTACCGGAACTGTACAAGAAGATAAGCGTGCGCCTGGTGGATATGAGCTTAAGGTTACAGATATTAAGATATTAAATTTTGCAGAACCTTTCCCTATTGTAGAAGATCAAAGTCCAGAATTTTTATTAGATAAAAGACATCTTTGGTTACGTTCTCGAAAACTTTCATCTATCCTTAAAATACGTTCTACGGTGGTTGGTGCGATTCATCAGTTTTTCAGAGAACAAGGTTTCTATGAGTTTGATGCACCGGTCTTGCAGCCGAATCAGTGTGAAGGCGGCTCAACACTTTTTGAGGTGAAATACTATAATGATAAGACTTATCTTTCTCAATCTTGGCAGCTATATGCAGAGGCTGGGATTTTTTCACTTGAAAAAATCTATAATATGGGGCCGACGTTTCGCGCTGAGAAATCAAAGACATCACGACATCTCTCTGAGTTTTGGATGGCTGAGATGGAAGCAGCATGGATGGATCTTCATGACATCGTTGAGATCGGGAAGGATGAAATACGTTTCATTCTCAAACAAGTCTTAAAAAACAACATGTCTGAACTTGGAATCTTAGGTCAGGATTATGAGAAATTAAAGAAAATATCAGAGTCAGAGTTTCCCACAATAACATATTCTGAAGCAATTGATATCTTAAACAAAAAAGAAGGCCTGAATGTTGAATGGGGAAAAGACCTTCGAACACTTGAGGAAAACAAGCTTGCAGGTCATTTCAAAACACCAGTCGCCGTTACCAATTACCCAGTTGAAATAATGGCTTTTTATAAACCAAGGGATCCAAAAGACCCAAAAACAGCGCTTTGTTTTGATATGATTGCACCAGAAGGTTATGGAGAAATCATTGGTGGTTCTCAAAGAAGCCTTGATATAGAAGATATGACAAAACGTCTTGAAGCTATGGGTGAGCCTGTTGAAAACTACAAGTGGTATTTTGATTTGAGAAGGTTTGGATCTGTACCACATGCTGGGTATGGCCTTGGTGTTGAACGTGTGGTTGCTTGGATCTGCGGCATTGACAACATTAAAGATACGATTCCGTTTCCAAGGACATTGCTTCGTTTTAGACCCTGAATGGTGAGTATTTTATGGATATTCGTGCTCATGTGTTTATATCTGGACGTGTTCAAGGCGTGTTTTATCGAGCAAGTACAAAAAATATGGCGGAGCAGCTTGGTTTAAAAGGTTGGGTGAGAAATACCTCTGATGGACTGGTTGAGGCAGTATTTGAAGGAGAAGAAACTGCTGTAAAAGATATGATTTCCTGGTGTCATAAGGGTCCAAGATCTGCAGAAGTCTCTGATGTTACGGTAGATTACACAAAATTTTTGGGAGAATTTGAAGAGTTCTGTATCACATATTAATGGTTATCAGTTTAGGGACTGCCTGGTGAAAAAGAAAGTGAAAACGTTGACCTTTTCATAGTTATTCTTGAAGGACGTAACTCTATTTTTTTAAAACGTTCTAAATGCATGAATCATTTTTTCATTACGATCAATAAAAATAATACTATCAAACTTGTCTTCAAACTCTTTTGCTACTTTTATCATCGCTTTTGCAGCATCAGCAGGTGATACACCACCGACGCCAGTTCCCATTCCTGGAACGGCAATACTTCTGATACCAAGTTGCTCACCTAGTTTTAAGGCAGCACGTGTTGCTTTTGCTACATTTCCAACAGGAATTCTCATTGCAGGTTTTTCCATTGTTGGAGCATGAATAACAAATCTACATGGGAGTGTGCCTGCAGTAGTTGCAACAGCTGAACCGACAAAAATGGGAGCTTTTGAGACTGCTTCTTTTTCAATGTCGTTTCCGCCAACGCGTTTTATTGCTCCTGCAACGCCTCCTCCCATATATCCATAAGAATTTGCAGGATTAACAATGGCATCACAAGATATTTTTGTGAGATCCCCCGTTTTTACAACGATTGGCATATATCATCTATTTCTTTTTTTTCTTCTTTTTTTCTTCTTTTTTCTTTTGTTTCTCTTCGGCTTTTTCGTCCTGATGATGTTTTTCTTTTACCGTCCATCCATGTAGATCGCTCATTCTTCGTTTCATCGTTCTGATTTTTTCTTCGATTTTTCTTTTTTCAATGTTAAACTTTGCTTTTGTAATCTTTTTACTGTTGTATTTCTCGTGGAGATGTTCAATTCTTTTTTCTTCTTTTTCAACTTTTTTTTCTAGCTTTGCAATACTTTTCTGCAATCTTTCTTTAAATCCCATGCTAATTACTCCATAATTCTTTCCTATGTGCCTCAAGGGTATTATTCTCCCTACCTAAATATTCTGCGAAAGTTTTCACTTTTTCTTTACCAGCGTTATATGGTTCCGAAAAGACATCCAGATATTTTAAGTCTCTTAACAAATGATGATCAAGAATCACTTGGCATCCCAACGTTTTTATTATTTCTACGAGATTATCTGATGCATCCTGCAGGTTTTGTTTACTAAATTTCCAGCCAAGAAAAATAGAGGGTGGGCCATCCATGATGAGAATATCTGGTTTTTGATCAAGGATGTAGTCTTTCGCACTTGTTGTTACTGGCCCTTGGACGTCTGAAGAATGTGTAATTCTTTTTTTACCGTCATCAATTGTTGTCATGATGACGTAGCCAAGTCGTACGTTTTCTGGACCATGGAAAAATGGAGGGGAAAAAGTAATTGTTGTATCTTGGATTTGATGTGTTGAATCATCACAGTATTCTAGATCACAGATGTCTTCTATCGTGTTTTTAAAATCTGTCCCTCTCTGCTTTTGAGACTTATTAATGTCTTTTGCAATGTCTTTTGCAAATACTTTTTTTCCTTTGTAAAATACTTCATTTGGGTCATAGTGATCATAGTGATAATGAGATATTGTCAGTATATTGCATTGCTCTGCAAGTTCTGCAATTTTTAGTTTTGTTTTAAAAAGTACTTCTTGTTCTTCTTTGTGGGGTGGAAGACCATATCTTTTGGGGCCTAATGCTGCTGATGGATCAATTAATATTTTACAATCTTTTGTCTCTATATATGTAGCCATTGAGCGTACGCCAAGAGAGTCAGATGCAATTGGTACAATTTTCATATGTTCATGCAATGAAAAATAAGTCACAATAAAAAACTATTGTTTCCTTTAAGGCCCCGGAGTCATCTAAAAGAATGTATTTATTTGTTTTTAATCCAGTTGTAATGTCTGATTTTACTTGTTTCTCCAAATCCACATGCAGCGCATATTCTCTTCTGTACATGGAAGGCATGTTTCCCGCATCTTCTACATGCTGTATGGGTTTTTTTACCACCAGAGCTGGATGTTGTTCCTTTTGTCATATTAACCTACCTTTCTATCCTAAGGTGATATATAAATAATGTTGTCTCCTCGTACAATGACCGTGTCATGCTTTGCTTTTTGTTCGGTATTAACTGTTTCATCTGCGTTTTTTAGTACAAGATTCATATGCGGAACGTCGTAGCCGTCTAAGATGCCATGATATTCTACACCGTTTCTTAATTCTACCATTACTCGGCTGTTGAGACTTGCATGCAAGAGTTTTAAAGGTTTCTCCATGGTTATTACCTAGGAGACACGAAATACAGATGCTCTTTATAATAGTTTGGTCTTCAGAGATTGTTGAAGTAAACATTAAAAATCACTATATTGATGACGTTAGGTATGTCTGCAAAAATAAAAAATAGGCATCGGTTAAAAAGCAAAGAGATAAAGCAACTCATACAGACACTGAAAAATAGATTTAGTTCAGATTTTTTTGACAGTAGTTCTTCTGTTGAAATGGGAAATTTGGAAGAGTTTAAGGTTATACTTGTGGATAACGATATAGCTTTTATGATAATTGAGGATGACATAGTTTTTACGTTACGAGGATTGTATAAATATCAACCAAAAGAATATTTTGTCATCGTGGATATGGGTGCAGTTGGTTTTGTCACAAAAGGTGCAGATGTTATGGCACCAGGTATTGTTGATGCTGACGAATGCATTCAGGAACATGATTATGTATGGGTTTGTGATGAAAAACATAAAAAACCACTTGCTGTAGGGATAGCTCTTATAACTGGTGAAGAAATGAAAGGTAAAAAAACTGGTAAGGCAATTAAAAACATTCATTTTGTTGGCGATAGGCTTTGGAATTTATCAGCGATATAACTTTTGTGGGCATGTCTATTTTAAAATATCAGAAATAATTGTGGGCAGTCTTGTTAAGTTGCGAGAAAATCTATGGTCATCATGTAAAAACTTGACTGTTGCCTCTTGTGCTGTTGCAAACTTTATAATCCATTTGTCTGAAACGACGTCATCTTCAGTCCCTCTCAGTATTATTATATCTGCATCTAATCTATTTTCAAAGAGTCTTACATCAATCATATCTTCAAGAATATTTTTTGGGACGCTTTGATGATCATCAAGGTTTGTTGATGGCGGTATAATCGCGGGGTTGAGAAGTATGAGTTTTTTGACGTTAGAATGATGAAGAGCTGTTGATGCTGCAAGAAAACCTCCGAGAGATGAACCGATTAACACAACGTTTTCATCATTTTTTATCACATCAGAAATACGTTTCAGACAGTCAGCTATTATCAGATCTTCAGGATTGCAATCTCGATATTTTATTGCTTTAACGTTAAGTTTCTCCCTGAAAAGAGTTCCTTTATCTCCATCTGGAGTTGATTGATATCCATGGATATAATACAGCATAGTATTCACCATTCATTTAATTCTGTTGATTTGCAAGGAATAATCAATACACTGTTTATAAATCTAAGACAAATTAAAAGATGTTGCAAGGATTTATATGGGACCAGCTGTTTTTGAATTTTGAGGAGATAGGATTGCATAAATCACCTATTGCTAACAGACGGTGGAACTCGGCTTATAAGGCGTTGTTGAACAAAAAAGATCCCTTGGATGAACGGATTTTAGAACTTGTAAAAAACGGGGATTTAAAAATTGGTGTTGTACGTGTGAATGAAGGAGATAAACATTCCTTTGAAGATTATTCACGTGAACCTTTACCTCGCCGGGGAAGACACATATCTTAAGAGCATGTTTTACTATTTGCTGCTCTCATGTTGAACTTATAACTAAAGATATGAAAAACATCTAGTGGTATCAAGATAAAAATGTGCTTGTAGGAGAATTTATATATTACGTGCTAGTATATTATATCTGTGTCAGGGGTAAAAATATGAAGAAAATAATACCAATTGTATTAGTAGGGATTTTAGTTTTAAGTGGATTTGGCGTAAGTGCAATATCTGAAGATAACAACGAAGAAAATGTCGTTCTGGAATCAATTGTGTTTTCTGAACCAACTATTTGCGAACATGATCAATATGTCAAAGTACATCTTGATGAAGCAACATCCTATCTGAGGGAACCAGGAAATCCTCTTCTGCCAGTATACACTAAGCTTTTTACATTCCCATTTGGGACGACTATCAAAGATGTTTCTTGCACTTTTTCATCTGTATATGAACTACCATTGTCAAAAGAGGTTATTCCTGCTTCAGAACCAACACCAGTATCCTCTTTCAAAATGGACATTAAAGAAGAAGTGCGCATAAAAAACAACGAAGTATATTCAAATGCTAATCTGTATCCAGAAACTCGTTTCAACTATCATCTCGGTGCTGGTCTAGACGGCAATGTTCATGTTGTATTTGTTGCAATACAGTACTCTCCTATTGTTTACTCTCCTCAGAAAAACATACTTTATTATACGCCTGAAGCAACCATTAAAATCGCGTATGAGCCATCTCAGTCGATGATTCATTTTTCTGATGAATATGACCTTGTTGTTATTGCACCTTCTGAATTTACCGCATCAATGCAGCCTCTGATTCAACATAAAAACACACATGGTCTTACAACGACACTTATGACCACTGAAGAAATCTATGACGAATATTCTGGAAGAGATGAAGCAGAACAGATTAAATATTTCATAAAAGATGCACTTGAAACATTAGGTGTTGAGTATGTGATGCTTGTTGGAAGTATCTATAAACTTCCTATGCGAATTAGCAAAGTTTCGTTATGGAATTTTGAGAGCGATACACTAACGGATTTGTATTATGCTGATATCTATGATGAATATGGTGAGTTTTCTAGTTGGGATACAAATAATAATGACAACTTTGGGGAAAATGAGGATGATGTCGATCTGTATCCTGATGTGCATGTCGGACGACTTCCCTGTGATTCGATTGAAGAATTAGAAGTAGTTGTTGATAAGATCATTCATTATGAAACTGAAACATATGGGCAGGATTGGTTTTATAATATGATATTTATTGGTGGGAATACATTTCCTTATTTCTGGAGTCCAGGTAATGAGGGTGAAGAAAACAATGAAATCATCATGGAGATAATGTCTGATTTTGATCCTACAATTATTTGGACTTCATTGAGAAATTTCAATAGGAGAACAATTAACAATGCAATTAGTGAGGGGGCAGGTTTTCTTGATTATTCAGGCCATGGGTTTGAACATGGGATGGGTACGTATCCGCCGCATCTTAGACGTTTAAAATGCTATTTAACACCATATATAAAGGATCTTGATAATGGGTATAAGCTGCCAATTATGTTTTTTGATGCGTGTCTTACTGCAAAACTTGATTTCGTACTGCAGGATGTTCTTGATTATAAAGAATATCGGGTGTTCAATTTCCTTGCAAAGATATTAAATATTGATACTTCTGTGCCGCTTCCTGTTTTTGCATATTGTTTCCTCAAACATGCTGGTGGTGGAGCGATTGCAACAATTGGAGCAACCAGAACGGCATATGGCGGGGTTGACAGCGGTGCGGGGAAGATGTCTATTGAATTTTTTTCTGCCTATGAAAGCAGCGAAATGCTAGGACAGATGATGACACAGGCTCAGAATGAATATATTACTGACGTACCAAATGATGCATTTACTGTCGAAGAATTTGTGCTTCTTGGTGACCCAAGTCTTATGATTGGCGGATATCCAGAATAATATTTTTCAGTTACAGAATCACAAAAACATCTACAATATCTTTTGAAATATTGTACTGGTTATATGCGCACGTCTCGATAGTATGTAGACCAAATGAAGCGTCAAGTTGCCATTCGTATGGTTCTTGATTGTCGGTGTATACTAGTTTACCGTCGTAATAGAATTCAACTCTTTCTGTATTTGAGGTTTGAGTTTCAACTTTCATTTTTCCTATTATCCGAGGAGCTGCTGCTTGTATTGGTAGTTTTTTCAATAGAGTTGGAATTTGTCGACCGAAAAGATAGGTATGATGAATTGATGGTTTTTCGATCTGGATTTTTGGTACATCTGGCATAAAGTTGCCATAAACTTCATCAATATACATAATTCCAGTGCCGCCGTAGAACGGCCAGAAAAAGGGATGTTCAGGAGCGTCAGCATCATAAGATACACGTATATATCCATCCTCTCCCCAGTCATCGCCACCGGTGTTTTTTATCTCCCAGCATTGATGGATATCGTCATAGCCGGTGATTGTGATGACATGTCCTCCTTTTACTTGACCGCGTGGTGTATAGATGCCCTCTTTGTAATAAAAGAAATCATTTCTTGTTAGCATACAGATGACAAGTGGACCGTAATCGACTAACGCTTGTTTTATTGCTTCAACGTTATTCTCAACCCATCCCCAATCTGTGATCTTTACTGTTCTCTCTTCCCATCCGGTAATGCTTTCAAAAGGAAAATCATACGGCCTGTGAGGATCTGGAAAACATCCTTCGTCAGGGACTCCATGATCTATTAAGTAATCTGCTGCATGGGTGACATTAACACCCCACTCAGCTGTTCCTCCAGGATAGAAGAAAAGATGCACCTCTGATAGATCACAATCAAATGGATAGCCTACTTGATATTGAACAAGAGTTTCGAGTGCTGCAACAAGTGCATATGCTTCACAAGTAGGTGCTGGTCTTTGATCTTTTACCGAAGTCGTGTAATCTACTCCGTCGATGTCTCGCCAGCTAAATCTTGGCGGCAAGTTGGTACTCTCATCTGACATCTTATTTTCTGCAAATACTGTAGGAAGATTTACTAGTATAAATATAACTGCAAATATTGTTATAATTTTCTTCATATTTTTTCTGTCCCAAGACAATTATAACTCAATCAGTATATAAAAATATGGTTTGTTCCTTTGCTCAGTTTTATTGGTTGTAAGAAGTACATTTATGTATACTTACGATAGCTGTTTCTTCTTTTCTCTAAACACCAGCAGTGGAATAATTGAAACTGCAAGACCGACAAGTACTGCATATTCGCCATTTGGAGCAAAGTATAGCCATATGACTGAAACAATGCCTCCAAGAATCAAACTCCAAAATGCTCCTCTTGAAGTAACCTTTGTCTTTTCTTTATAGAACCCAAATATAACTGGCATAGTAAGACCTGCAGTAAATATGGTATATGCAAGCTGAAGTGTTTTGAGTATTCCACTTACGCCGAAAAATGATTCAAGATTGGTTACAAACAAGGCAAGAAGAAGTGCGATACTACCTACTATAAGTATCCCAATTCGCGATACTAAAATATTTTTTTTACGTACTATATCAATACTTAGAATTGTTCCCGCAGAAAGAAGACATGAATCTGCAGAAGAAAGCATTACAGATACAAATGCTGCGAGAATAATTCCCGCAAGAATTGCTGGAAGACCAAATACCGCAGTTGGAATTGCAACATATGCATTTTCGAGACCGGGATAAAGCACTATTGCTGAAAGTGCAATTATTCCGATTGCAATTGCAAATATGAATTTGAAAACGCCTGAAATGATGACTCCTTTTTTTGCCGATTTTTCATCTTTTGCACAAAGTATTTTTGAATAAATGTCCGGACCAACAATATGTGGCATAAACATCATAAAGAAAATTGATCCTGCGGTAAGAAATCCAATATTGTTATTGACTGGAAAAGACAGAGCAGTTGATGATATTTGACCAAAGCTTGGTAAAGCCTCAAAGAGCAGTAATGGTGCTGCGATACAACAGATTCCAATAATCATGACAAAGAATTGAATTATATCTGTGTAGACAACGGCATATTGTCCGCCAATAAGAGTATATCCAATAAATGCGGCTGTGATAATAACTAGAATAATCTCATATTGAAATGGTACAATAACCGAAAGTACTAGACTTGAAGCTTGGATGAGAAGAGAAACCCATGCAATTTCTATAATGAATATTAAAATTGCAGCAGCAAATCTTACATTGCTATCATACAAATGTCCAGTGATGTCTGGTAGTGTGAAAAGTCCTGTTTTTCTTACTTTTTTTGCAAGAAACAATCCAAGAACAATAAGACCAAGTGCCCCTGCAATATCATACCATAATGCTGGAAGTCCTTGAGCATATATACGTCCACCGGCAACAATTGTAGCAGACCCGCCAACTGTTGTAGCTGTTATTGTTGCTGTAATTGGAAACCAATTCAGGTGCCTATCAGCAAGGAAAAAGCCTTTTGCTGACTTAACCTTTTTAGATGAATATAAGCCAATGCCTATTAATAATGAAAGATAGACTACAAGTATCGCAATTATTATAACTTCCATCAAGCCTGGGAATAAAAACTGATTTATATGTTTTTTTAACAGTTGTTATTGATTTCATTTTTTCCATATAATAAAAAAATATAAGAACTAAATTAATATTCTAGATAACTAAGATATGAGCGGTGAAATGTATGCCAAAAAGTAGTAGAAAACAGATCGATAATGATGAAAAGAAAATACTCCGGGAGCTTCAGAAGAATTCAAAAGAAAGCATTGATAAAATCGCAAAGAAATGCAGTTTTTCAAGGCAGAAGGTTTGGAGAATCATAAAACGACTTGAGAATAATAAAACAATCTGGGGATATCATGCAGTTGTTGATAACGAAAAAATCAACATGAAAAGCTATGTGATGCTATTGAAAAGAACAAACGAACCTATTGGGGAGAATATTGACAAAATAATAAAAGCTACTCTAGCTGAAATCGGAAAACAAGTTGACGTAAATGTCCAAGTTAATAGCTATCTTCACGGCATATATGATTGGATGTTTTGTTTTACCGCAGAGGACATCAGGCAAGCAAAAAAATTCAGCGAAGTTTTAACTCGTGAGTTTTCAAAATATATTGCAGAAATCCATATATTGGAAGAAATTTTTCCACTTAAAAAATGTGAATCAATCAATCCCAATGTAGATAAACTGAAGGAATATTTTTAATAACCCCTCCATATAAATCAACTTGTTAAGAATAATTAATGCTAGTATAAATGATACAAATTAGAGATAAATGGACATATGTTTTTTTATAAGTGATCGTATAGTTCCAGAAGTGGCAATAGTTGTCACTCCTAGTTTCTTTGATGCAATTTTTTTTATTGCTTGTAACAAACGTATAGCATTTTCCTTTTCTGTATGATTACATTTAATAATTCCTGCTTTTCCATTAAATCGTATGAGTCTTATTCCCATCTTGTTACAATCTTTATTAAAAATATGGTTGCATTGTCTTTGTAATTCTTTTGTCATTTCTGATCGGGTAATGTCTCTATCAGAATTGTTTATTATAAATCCTATATATCGATGACGTCTTCCTTCTTTTACTATAAGTTACACCCCAAAAAAGTGAAAAATGTTTGAGCAAAACATTTATTCTGATTCAATACGAGGTGCAAGCAAGTATGTAACATGTCCTTTTTTCTCTGCGAAGTCGAAATCTACTCGTATAGGGTTATCGTTTCCTAATGAAATTGTGATAGGCTCTTCAGCTTTTACAGGTTTGATCATATTGCTAAAGTAGTCAATTGAAAAGAGGCTTTTGAATTTTCCTGATGCATTTAATTCAACGAGTAGATCCTTGGGAAGTTTAAGACGTACTGTATCTGTATCACCCTCTGCAAATAATTCAAATGCATCTTTGTCAACACTTAACGCGAGGTGATCAGAAACTGCTTCTGAGGCACGGACTCCTTTACTGAGTTCAGATGCGGTGATAACTGCTTTTGCAGGTAAATCTAGATTGGGAACTTTTGAATCTGGCATTCCTGCTGTATCGATGAGTCCCATTCTTCGTACAAGATTGCCAATTTTTACAACAAGGCGGTTAGATTTTTCGTCATATTCTAGGGATACCATATCACCTGAGCTTGCTAGCCTCATTATTCCACTGAGTTTATCTAAATCAATTCCAAGTTCCATGTCAGTTGATTTGTATTCTTCAAATGCATTACTTTTGATTGTTAGCTCAACCATAGCAACATGTGCTGGATCAACAGCTTTTAATGATATTCCCTTGGGTGTAATATTAAATTTAGCTTCGTTAACAAGCGGAGATGTCACATCGATTATACCTTTTATGACGTCTGATTTTACTTTAACGTTAAACATTGTTTATGCCTCCCTGGATGTAAATCCTAATGAAAAGAATGCAAATTGTGTATATAATGATGACGGTATTTTATGATTAATCTATAGGCGAAGAAACATAAATATATCTTAGACAAAAAAAATATTAAAAAAATGAAATAAGAAAAAAGAGGGAAGTTGTGTTGTTTATTGGCCGAGGATATTTAATATTGAGAGATCAAATCCTCTTATCGCGGCTGTTTTTCCCATAAAGAACGTATGGCTCTTCTGAGTCAATGTTGTCTCTCTATGAGAGTATATCCCAGCAAAGTTCCTCATGAAACCAATTTGTCGTCCAGTGAGCATTTTTATTGAAAATGGAGAGAAATCAATGATGATTGTTCTACTGTTGACAATAAGATTTGATTTACCTGAATAGGACCATGCTGTGAAGGGACGATATAATTGGAACTTGTTATCTTTAAACGGATTTATCTTGTTAGCAAATCCCCAGCTCATTATAAACGCATTTGTTTTGAGTGGGCGTAGACCATTGATTCTATTCATAACATCCATGATCTCTCTAATAATCATCATAATAAGTCCTATTATTGGATGATTTCCATAGCCTTTTGTAAACGTAGTTAATATCTCTAAAAGATGGCTAAAGCTTGTAGCTTGTGACATTTCATCCATTAATTTTGGAATGATGCCTTCCATATCATTCAATTTTTCTGTTAAATCTGTTTTTATAACTTTTGCTGTTGCAGGACTAAACGAAAGTCCAATGAACAGTAATATTATTCCCATTGCAAGTAATACTTTTGTTTTTGTCATGTTTTATTCCCTCTTTATTTATATATTTGATTTTCTTACTATTCTATATTATCTCAACTATTTATATAATTTTCTATTAATTCTTATATATCTGGTAGATTTTATGAAAAAGTTTGAAAAGGAAAATCGATAAATAACTAAAAATAATACCGGGCAGAAGGTTGATCTTAAACTTTATGCCCTTTATTTTATAAGTCATTATTTGAGGATAAATTGGAATGAAAAACAACCTAATAGGCAGCATCATTAAAAAACGAAGAGAAGCCACCGGTATAGGAATTAAGGATTTATCCGCTCAGCTGAATTTGGATCTCAAATTTTTAAAGGGTGTGGAAAGAGGCCAGTGGGATCAGGTGATTTTAAAAATCTCAAAGATTGCCCAAGCATTAGGTACAGATATTGGATCTTTAATAGATGGAAAAGATCCCCTTCTGCCTAAAATAAAAAGCAATAAAATGGAAGGTTTAATTCAGAATGCCAAACAACTGGGTGGCAAAAATATTGCAGTCATCTGTCCAGATGAAACAGTGATGTTAGCCGTTAACAAAGGCATTCAGGAAGGAGTTATAAAGGATGTTTATCTGGTGGGAAAAAGAGAAAATATTGATTTCTCCTATTTGTTATATCCTGAAAATTATCGTTTTATTTCTCCGGCCATAGAGGGGGAAGACTATCTTCTTCATTGTACTAATGTAGGCCTTGAATTGGTAACTGAAGGAAAATGCCATTTATTAATGAAGGGAAAAATTAATACTGCAATTTTTGTCAAAGCAATACTTAATAAAGAATC
>JAIWHQ010000009.1:0-17233 GCA_048629575.1 Thermoplasmatota archaeon
AGCTGGGAATGAAAAAAACCAGCGGTAAACAACCAGCATCACGACCTACCCATAAATGGAGTATTGATGAGATATCAAACCCTAGAATTATTGCTGAAAACATGGGCGATATAACACTTCCAAAAAATGCAAAAGTGGTAGTCAATCAATTCCAAGATAAAGACAGCCTTACAGGAGTGGAAGTAAAAACACATTCTGGCATACGAGGAAACTTTATACTGGGAGATGATCGTGCTCTTATTTTATCAGGACCAGTAAAAGATGATGAACTTGGCATATGGACTGTTGAAAAAGGAATGCTTGATAAACTCAATAGATATTTTGAAGACAGCTGGTCCAAAGGAACACGAATGCAACACGAAGAAGAAAAATAATCAACATCTGTAAAACACAAGAATTAACCGATCTTCATATGAGATAATTAGTTAAATAGTACATCAGTTTCGGAAACTGTCATGTTAAACGTTCTTGGAGTAATAATTGCATTTCTTGTCATTATACTTTTAATTAGAAAAAAATTCAATTTTGGCGCATCGTTAATTCTTGGTTCATTAATTTTAGGTATTTTCTCATTGCAAACAATCGAACTCATTGAAATTCCAAAAGCAGTCATTCAAGCAAGCATCTACTCATTTAAAGAACAACAAATTGTAACTGAAACTGTTGAACTTGCAGTTCTAATGACACTAATCTTTATTCTTGCTAAGTGTATGCAAGAGACAGAAGCAATAAAAAAATTAATAGACAGCCTGAGAACATTTTTTTCAAAAGGCGGAACATTAGGCGTTATTCCTGCAGTCTATGGACTTATGCCAGTTCCAGGCGGAGCACTGTTTTCTGCACCCATGATTAGCGAGGAGGGAAAGAAATACCTACTTGACAAAAATCAAAAAAATTTTCTCAACGTCTGGTTTAGACATATATGGTTCCCCATCTATCCAATCTCTTCAGCGATGATTCTTATCTGCAGTGAAAAATTCTCAAATATAAACATCTACCATCTCATACTCGTCAACATCCCCGCATTTATCACAGCAATTATCATAGGCATCATCTACCTTAAAAAGTTTATAAAAAAAGCTTCAATACAACCAACTAAACCTGAAAAAGATTACACTGGCCTTATCTACCTATTACCTCCAATAGTACCATTGTTTTTCTACGGGGTTTTACAACTATTTGACGTTCCTCAGATACGATCATTTCTCATCGGAGTCGTTTTCAGCATTATCCTCCTGCATTTTTTAATAAAAATAAGCTTCAAAGAATACATACAAATCATAAAAAAATCAATAACATGGAAACTCGCCCTTGCTATTTTTGGAATAATGATATTTCGAGAGATGTTTGATGTTTCAAAGGCAAACATTCTTATTGCAGACATGATTGGAAGCCTACCAGTTCCCGCACTATTAATTGTTATAATTATTCCTCTACTTCTTGGTCTGCTCACTGGCTATAATCTCGGTGCAATAGCATTGTCATATTTTCTGGTAGAGCCTTTTTTTCAATTTACTGGAATAAACATTATAGGTTTAACAAGTATCATATTCATCAGCTCCCTTGTTGGCTATCTTATCTCACCGATACATCTATGCAACGTTCTCAGCAGCGAATACTTAAAAACAGATACGACACGCATGTATAAAATGTATATTCCCGCAGCAATCTCACTACTGATTATTCAAACCAGCATCGTGGTTTTGGCATTTTCCTTGTGAGGACAAAACTTTAAAAAAAACTATTTGTTTTCCATGTTTCCCATGAATCAATCAAACATGATCAAGGATTTAATGCATCCTTCAGCATACCCAGAAACACCAAAGAAGATCACTTTAGCCCAGACACACATATCCTCTGTTTTTATTGGAGATGAATTTGTATATAAAATTAAAAAACCAGTAAATTTTGGATTTTTAGATTTCTCAACTCTTGAGAAGAGAAAACATTATTGTAACACAGAGGTTGAACTCAATAATCGGTTTTCCACGGGTGTATACCTTGGTGTTTATCCTGTTACTTTTGATGGTTCAAATTACGCTATAAACGGTAGTGGAGATATTATCGACTATGCTGTGAAGATGAAACGATTATCAGATGAAGATCTGCTGAAAACACGATTTAAAAAAGGAACGGTAATTGCAGAAGATATTAAGAGAATTGGTAAAGCAATTGCTGATTTTCATAGGAAATCAAAACAATCAAAGGAAATTGACAAGTTTGGTAATCTAGATGCTGTCAAGTTCAATACCGATGAAAACTTCCAGCAGACAGCAGAGTTTATAGGAAAATCCATAACAGAAGAGCAGTACGAAGAGTTAAAAAACTGGACTGACGAGTTTTACATAGAACATAAGGACCTATTTACTCAACGAGTTCAGAGTGGTAAAATTAGAGATTGCCATGGGGACCTTCATATGGAACATATCTGTCTAACTGACCCAATTATTATCTTTGATTGCATCGAATTTAACGATAGATTCAGATATTCAGATACTGCCTCTGATATTGCATTCCTACTGATGGATCTTGAGTTTAATGGTGGCCAAATGTTGTCTGAGCAGCTTTGTAAATACTATTTAACATATGTAGATGAGAAAGACGATCTTATCCATAGTCTTATCAATTTCTACAAGGTTTACCGGGCGTATGTAAGAGGAAAGGTCACAAGTTTTATGTTAAACGATTCTGCTGTAATAGAAGAAAAAAGAATACAAGCAAAAAATACTGCTCAGCAGTACTTTGCATTAGCTCATTCATATATCTCAAAAAAATATCATTAGAAGCTGAGAATGATAGATAATAATATAATGAACTAACATAAGGAAGTGAGAAAGTGAAAGAACCTTTTGAAAAATTCATAAAAAACGAACTGAAACCAGGAACGCTTCTTATTGCATGTGGCCTTCCAGGAACATATAAAACCGAAACAACAGAAGAAGTATCTAAGTTAAAAGGATACCCTATACTTCGGACGGATTTAATTCGTCGTGAAGTACTCAAAGATGTCGATATATTTGATGAAAAAGTAGCTAATAACTACGAGATCCGGAAACGTGTATATGACGAAATGTTCAAACGGGCGGAAGAGACTTTACAAAAAGATAACGGCGTAATTTTAGATGCAACTTTCGTAACCCAAGAGCTCCGGAGGAAAGCTGCTGGAATCGCTGCGGCACAGAACAAGACCTTCCTGGTTCTACAGACCAATTGCTCCAAAGACGCAAGTATCAATCGAATATTGAAAAGAACCAAAGAGAACTATGAATCAAATGCTCTTACAGAACAGGCTTATCTCAACAACTTGAAGAAATTTGAAAACGTAGATTTGGACGATTTAAAAAGCCTCTATCCAGAACTCCCGATTGTACACCTAACTGTGGACACCGAATTAGATACACCTGAAGATTGGTATATCATTAGGATAGAGAAAAGATAAGGTTACGAGGCGAAGTAATGGAACTATCTGGATATTCTATTGATGTTGAAAAAGCAGCAAAAGTAGTTTTAAAAAATGGATATAAAACAGTAGCACTACAGATTCCAGAAGGGCTCAAAAGAAATGTTTGGAAAATTGTAGAGTTCTTAGAGAAAGAGACGCAAGCAAAAATTATCGTCATTGCAGATCCATGTTTTGGTGCATGTGATCTTGTCAACTATGAACTGAAAAATTTGGATGTTGACTTTGTAATTCAGATAGGACATACCTCTATTCCCAATGTAGAAAACTTTTGGATTCCCACTCTTTTTATTAACGCCGTTTCGACAAAGGATGTTTCAGCTGTTGTTGAAAAGTCTTTTCCTTTTTTGGAAGGCAAAAAAATTGGTGTTGTGACAACAGCACAACATCTTCATACGTTAAAAGTTGTTGAAAACATTTTGAAGAAACACAATTTTATGCCTATTGTATCTGACGGGGATGAAAGAATATCTGAAAAAGGTCAGATTCTAGGCTGTAACTTTACTGCAGGGACAACTATTGCAGAGAGAGTAGACTGTTTCTTATTTATTGGAAGCGGCAACTTTCATCCCGTAGGGCTTTTGCTGAGTTCTAAAAAACCAGTGATCGCAGCCGATCCATATACAAACGTAGTTAAAAAACAAGAACTTGAGGATTTAAAAGATACAATTCTTAGACAACGATACGGAGCCATCGCCAATTCAAAAAATGCAAAGAGATTTGGAATTCTCGTTGGAACCAAGAGAGGACAACAGCGGATAAAACTAGCCGACGAAATTAAAGAACTGCTTGACTCATTTAACAAAAAATCATTAATTATTACGCTTGATCAATTTTCACCAATCTCACTGCAAGGATTTGGCGATATTGACTGTTTTGTTTCCACGGCATGTCCACGAATTGCAATTGATGACTATCTGCAATATAAGATACCAATTTTAACGCCTGTTGAACTTGAGATTGTTCTTGGAAAAAGAAAGTGGGAAGAATATATGTTTGATCAGATTCTTGGATAAATTATAAATCAAATTCCAACGATTTATTTTATTGTTACAAAATCTTTTATTCGCAATTTTGTTCACTATGTTTGAGATGAAGAGTTTAAAGCTTAGTTGTAAATCTCTCGATGACCTATTTGGGGGAGGAATCGAAAGCGGAATTATTACAAAAATATATGGAGAGACTGGAACAGGAAAAACCAATGTTTGTCTGCAAGCATCAAGAGAATGCGTCAAAGCAGGTAGCAAAGTAGCATATATTGATACAGAAGGTGTTTCTATAGAAAGATTACGCCAGATTTGTGTTGCTTATGATTTTAAAAAAATTATTGACAACATCCTTTTTTTTAGTCCCAGCTCTTTTGAAGAACAAGAAAAGATGATTACCGATGCCTTAAAAATAGATGAAGTCAGACTTATCATTATAGATACAATAAATCTATTTTACCGCATTAGTTTAGAAGACGACAAAGAGGGGACGATGCGTTGTTTTACAAGACAAGTGGCAAATCTTCAAATTGCTACAAGAGAAAAAGATCTATTTGTTATCGTAGTCGAACAGGTGTATACAGATAAAAACGGCGAAATCAAACCATTTACCAATAGAGATACTGAACATATGATAAAAACAGCTATAAAACTTGAGAAAAAAGGCGTTGGAGAACGACAAGCTACTATTATAAAACATAGATCCCAACCAGAAGATAAAAAAGCATGTTTTAAAATTACTGCATCAGGTTTAGAATAACATGATGCTCTTGCATCATAACTAAAAAATTATAATAACAAATTTCATTATGTAATATATAGGACAAAATGGATGAAGACGATATAAGCTACAAAGCCCTTAGGAAAATTCAACAGCAAGAAAAAACCTTACCATTACTTACAAGAATAGATCAAAATTTTTATAAGAAATTTTCAGAATACCTGAAAAATCTTCAAAGAATCGCTGAAAATGAAGAAAATTCTCAAAGGATACAACTTTTTAATGATGAAATTCAAAATACAAAAAATATCGCTTTAAATATCTATGAACTACGGGAGAAAAAGATAGTTCAGGCTGCACTTTCAAAAGTACGAGGTGGAAAACCAGATTTAAAAAACTTGCTTGAGATAGAAAAGAAATTATTTGATTCTCTTGTAGAGCAAATCATTGTTTCGCGTAAGGAACTCTTGGAACAGAAAATAGAAAAAAAAATAAAAACAAAATCGACACAAGTAACGGGAGAAAAGGAGCAGAAAAATAATACAAATGCAATTGTACAAGTAACACAAGATACACCGGAATTTGTCGGAACAGATATGAAAACATATTCCCTTCGAAAAAATGATATTCTCACTCTTCCAGAAGAAATGAGTAATCCATTACTTAAAAGAGGCGTCGTAAAACAGATAAAATAGCGCACCTTACATTTTTATATAAGCTCCTTATTACGGATACAATCCAATAGTGGTAAACATGCAGAAACCAAGGAAATTGAAGAGATACTGCCCAACCTGCAAAACACATACAATACATGAAGTAGAGAAAGTAAAAAAGAGAAAAGCAAGTGAACTCAAGCAAGGTCAGAGACGGTTCAGACGTGTCATGCGAGGTTACGGCGGATTTCCAAGACCAAAACCAGAAGGTAGAGAAAAGACAAGCAGACGGACAGGACTTAGATATAGCTGCAGTAAATGCCACAAAATGCATCAACCTCCGAGTATCAGATCAAAAAAATTCGAGATAGGAGAATAAACGTATGCAAAAACCTAAAAGTAAATTTATAAAAGTACGATGCAATGATTGCGAGAATGAACAGGCTGTATTTGATAAGGCTAGTACGACAGTACATTGTCACATCTGTGGTAGTAAACTTGCCATTCCCGGTGGTGGAAAAGCAAGGATCAAAGGAAAGATTTTAGAAATAGTTGAATAAGGTATACTTGTATGTTAAAAAAGAATTTCCCTGAAGAAGGAGAGCTTATTGTTGGAACGGTTATTAAAGTTCAGGGTTTCGGTGCTTTTGTTTCACTTGATGAATATCCCCACAAAGAGGGGTTTATCCATATTTCTGAGATAGCTACGGGTTGGGTAAAACGTATCCGTAACTATGTCCGGGAGAAACAAAAAGTTGTTTGCAAGGTACTGCGTGTTGAGGCTTCAAAAAACCATATTGATCTTTCATTGAAACGAGTAAATGAACATCAACGAAGAGATAAGATACAGGAGTGGAAAAACAATCAAAAGGCAACTAAATTGTTTGAAATGGTTTCAGAAAGCATCGGAAGATCTGTTGAAGAATGTTATAGAGAATTTGGTGAAGCTCTTATTAAAAAATATGGATCTTTATACGAAGCATTCGAAGAATGTGCCTATGAACCTGATGCATTAACAAATGAAGGTTTTTCTGGTGAATGGATAAAAGATTTTCAAAAAGTTTCAAAGGACAATATTTCAATTCCTTTTGTAAATATTAAAGGTCAGATAATAATAACTTCTTGGCTTCCAGATGGAATCAAACATATTCGTGAATCGTTATCCCTTGCAGAACAGAATGAATATGAAGATGTCAATATTCAAATTAAATACATTGGAGCACCTCGGTATCTCATTACCATTAAAGCACCAGATTATAAGATAGCAGAGGAACAAATGAAAAAGGCAGTAGAAAGAGCAACTGAACACATTAACAACTGGAATGGCGAATGTGAATTCAAGCGTGAAATTGAAGAATAATGTCACAAATATTGTATTGTACGAAATGTAATAACTATACGCTTGATAAAATATGTAGCAAATGTAAGGAAAATACGATAGTGAAAAAACCTGCACGTTTTTCTCCGCAGGATCATTATGGCAAATATAGAAGAAAGCTTAAAAAAATAGAGAAGAAAGGATGAAGAATGGAAATAGTAACCGTAAAATATGTTGAGAAGAAACCAAAGCTTAACAATCCTATTCTTATCGAGGGACTCCCAGGTATCGGAAACGTCGGGAAACTTGCTGTAGAGCATTTAATAGAAATGACGAAAGCAAAAAAATTTGCAGAAATATATAGTAAAGATTTTCCTCCGCAAGTTTTTATAAATCCTGATGGTACAATCAAACTTGTAAATAACGAATTTTATTATTTCAAAGCAAAGAAAAAAAATCAAAAAGATCTTATCCTTCTAACAGGAGATTATCAGGGGTTATCTTCACAAGGTCAATATGAGCTGGTGGAATCAATATTAGATGTTGTGGGAGATTTGGGAGTTAAACAAATGTATACCCTTGGTGGATATGGTCTTGGTTATGAAATTAAACATCCTAAGGTTTTATTTGCAACCACGGATAAACATCTGGTAAAAGATCTGAAAAAATATGGAGCAATATTTAAGAAAAACGAGCCTGGCGGTGGCATCATCGGTGCCAGTGGTCTACTATTAGGCCTTGGTAAACTACGAGGTTTTGAAGGAGCCTGTTTCATGGGCGAAACACCAGGCTATTTAGTTGATCCAAAAAGCGCAAAAGCGGTACTGAAAATTCTATCCAAGATAACTAATATTGATGTAAATCTTTCAAGACTTGAAGAGAAAGCAAAAGAGATTGAATACATCGCTCAGCAGCTTAGTGAAATGGAGAACATGTCAAAAGATAAACATGATGACTTGGGATATATAGGATAACTCTGTTACTTATGTCTATCAAACGACAAGCAATGAAAAAATCTGAGGAAAACACTTTTCTAAAAATTCAAAGAGTAATCTAAGCAGTGGGAACTGATTGTACATAGGCATTTTTAAAGACAATGGTTCAGACCAATCACTTTCAGCTCTGTGTTCATCTCGAGCTTTTACTTTTACTTGATATATCCCAATTTTTGACCATTCGTGCGATACGTTTACTTCTTCACCTGAATCATATGGACCAAGCCATTCGCTGAAAGTTCCATCGCCAAAATACCATTTATAGTATAACCTATCATTATCTACATCAGTAGTGGATGAGGTAAAAACATATACCTCTCCAACGCTACCTCTTGTTTCACCAGAGGGTCTTGCTGGTTTATTTGGATCGTTATTTTCAGAAGTATAAAAAGTAAGGGTTGGATCGCCAAACAGGTTAGTCTGATAATAACACCATCTCATACACCCTCCATTGATACGGTTAAGATTATCTTCTTTGGAATCATGATTGGCTTTGCCGATCTCAGGTATACTCTCCCCAAATACAGCATCCCAAAACTGCCTGTGAAAATATTGAGACGGACCATCAGTACTTCCTTTAACACCCCATCCATATCGAGCATTCATGATGACGGCGAATGCAGCATTATCTGTTTTTACAGTGAAATACTCTGCAATACAATCATCATTATCAAATCCTCCTGCCATGCATCCTTGAGAGTATACAAAGCAGGGGTCTGAATTAGAAAGAGAAGAAACATCACTATTACCCATTTTCATATTATATGAATAGCCAGAATGCCCAAGATGATTTATAATTCGAGCACCAGTATTTATACGACTTACTATTTCTGATTTTTGCCAATTATGACCCGGCCAATCTCGATCATACAATGTGTCAATAGTATATTCACTGGAGGGGATTCCAACTGTAGTATAGTGGGCATTTGATCCATTGATCATCTCATCCATATAGTCACCACCCCAGGTATCTGGATCATCCCATAGAAATTCACCAACCATCAATACGTTACCATCAGAATAACCGCCAGAATTAATATAAGATATCGTTTTGTCAACGAAATTATCAACCTCGGTAGTACTGCCAACGCATGCCCTTCCAAGATATACTTCTGCAATGAGGTCTACATCATTGCCATCCTCACCATCATCTGGTTCACCCCACTGGTCATCTCCATCATAATTATAAGTGCCATCCAAACATGCATAATAAAGATCAGATGGCATAAAGGTTGTATCTCCTCCGTTCCATGCTCTGACCCAAAGATGCTTTGCAGGAACAATATCATTATCTCCGCCGATAAGAACATACTCGATTCCACTATTTGTATACTCTTCTTTTATAAAATCTCTGATATCCTCAGGTGTGACGCTATCGGGGAATATGGAGATGTCTCTTAACGTTTTTATCTCTGTTGAGATACCTTGTGCATCATGTACATTTTTCAGAGGTGTAAAATGATCCTTCAAATCTTCAGTGGTTAATATAAGAAGATTATAGTTACCGGAAAAAACAGGAATGGTTGTTTTCTCAGTGTATAAATTTATCGTTAAAGGGTTATCAACTTTTCTTATTATCTCAAAGGAATCCATTTCTAAATTTCGGAACAATGGATTTATCTCTCCATTTTTTTCTGTTTTTACGATGACGGTCATATCCCTAAAGTAATAGAGATCACCAGAAGCAGGCATGTATTGAACGGGGTATAGCGCTAAAACAAGGATTTCATATCCTCTAAAAACATAAGTTCCAATTTCAGTAAATAATGATTCTGGAAATGCTTCTTCAGATGTATATATTAATTCATCCTGAACAGGTTTAGAAAGCGAATTTGTTTCTGACAATTTTAGAGGCATCCTGCTTGGTATAATGTTGAAATTGGAGCCTAAAAATACCTTTTCACCAGGGATAATGCTAATGTCTGTAATTTCTGTACCTTGAAGCAGAAGTAATTTTACTCCAACAGCAGGTAAATCTGGTTCTCCGGGGTCACTGCTTCCAGAGGCATCAGATATAATTATTTGATCATAAACAGTATCTTCTATTGTCACGTGATTTATTTGAGGCTTTTCAAATGAATACGTCTGTATGATTTTATTGTCATCACTTCCACTTTCTGCAGCTACAAGAGAAGATGCTGTTGTTAACAAGAGAACAATAGTAACAATAAATGCTTTAGCATGTAAAATATTTTTTTTACTATGTATCTTCATATATTTCCCCTTATTTTTTGATTAACACTTTGGACTGAACCCCTGTTAGTATAAGAAATTATCTGTTACTTAATATATCGTAGTGTTAAATATATAAATTTATCGATAAGTTATCAAGCACATCAATTACAAAAACCCTTAAAAGACAATACCAATTCCCACATTATATGACATATCCTTTAGACAAATGCAAGAAAAAAATATCGTCAGAAATAAAAAAAGCTATACCCAAATATAGAGGCGAAGTTAAATTAGAAATACCTCCAGAAGACATGGGAGATTTTGCATTCCCCTGTTTTCCGTTAGCACCCATTATAAAAAAATCACCAAAAGGCATAGCAGACGACATAGCAGCGACAATACAAAAAAACAAATGGATAACAAAAATAGAGACTAAAGAAGGATATGTAAATTTCTATGTAGACAAAAATTACCTTATCTCTGAGACACTAAACTTGATTTTTGAGATGAAAGAGAAATATGGACACTTACAAAAAAAGAATGAAAAAATAATCATAGAACATACATCATCCAACCCCAACGGTCCGTTACATGTAGGAAGAGCAAGAAACCCCATTATAGGAGACACTCTTGTACGGATATTTAAAGCATCAGGATACAGCATAGAATCACAATTTTATCTTGACGATATGGGAAAACAAGTTGCCATTCTTACATGGGGAGTCAACAACATAGATCCAAAGAACATCCCAAAAACAGATTATGATAAATCAGATCATAAAAGCGTTGGATTCTACCAAGAAGCAAACAAATTAATGGAAAAAGATAAAAAGATAGCGGCAGAAATCGGCGAAATCATTAAAAAATTAGAACACGGAGAAAGCAAAACCATAGATTTGGTCCATAAAGCATATGCACCGGTATTGGAGGGAATCAACGAAAGTTTAAATCGTATTAACATACATATTGACACCTATATTCCTGAATCAAATTTTGTGAAAGATAAAAGTGTTGAAAAAGTAACATCCAAACTGAAAAAAACGATATATTGCTTTGAAGAAAATGGCGCGTATTATCTAGATTTAGAATCTTTCGGAGTTCAAGGAAGAACTACAAAATTCTTTTTATTAAGAAGAGATGGCACAACACTCTATGCAACAAGAGATATCGCATATCATCAATGGAAAGCAAAACAAGCAGATCTCCTCATAAATGTTCTTGGCGAAGATCACAAACTTGAATCAAGACAAGTAGAGATAGCTTTGAAATTGTTAGATACAAAGATCCTGCCAAAAGTAGTTTTTTATGCGTTCGTCTCCCTTCCAGAAGGAAAAATGTCAACAAGAAAAGGACGTGTTATCTACCTAGACGACCTCATCAATGAATGTATCGAAAGAGCATATAAAGAAGTAAAAAAACGCAGAGGCAACGAGCTTTCAGAACAACAGATGAAATATATTGCAGAAATAGTAGGAATCGGCGCTTTAAGATACAACATTATAAAAGTACAACCAGAAAAAGATATTGTTTTCAAATGGGAAGAAGCACTAAATTTTGAAGGAAACGCAGTACCATTCATTCAATATGCACATGCAAGAGCCTGCAGTATACTATCAAAAGTAAAAGATATGAAAAGAGAGTTCAATCCAACTCTTCTAAGCCACATATCTGAAGTTACATTAATAAAACAATTAGCGAGATTTCCACTCATTATTGAAGAGGCTAGTAGTGGATGCAAGCCACATATCATTGCAAACTATCTTTATGAGACTGCTTCAAAATTTAATCAATTCTACAGAGACTGCCCTGTTCTTCCAGAAAAAAACATTGAATTACAAAATTCAAGGATTTCCTTAGTTGATGGAACAAGAATCGTTCTAAAGAATGCTCTTGAACTACTAGGCATCTCAGCGCCAGAGGAAATGTAATGGAGTATAAACTAATAAATTGTGATTCATTATTAAAAAGAATCACAAGAAAAGATACGCTATTTAATGGAAAATACTGTATTGATCCCTATCAAAACTGTGAATTTGGATGTCTGTATTGTGATTCATCTTTTGAAAAAACAATCTATGTTAAAAATAATTCCGTTGAAATCCTAGAAAATGAGCTACAAACCGTAGAAAAAGGAGTAATCATTATTGGCTCTGTTCATGATCCTTATCAAAGAGCAGAACAAACATATGAAATAACAAAAAAGATACTAACAACTATCAAAAAATATCAGTTTCCCTGCCATATTCTTACAAAATCCACTCTGATACTGAGAGATATTGATCTTTTAGCCTCAATAAATTGTATGGTAACTATCAGCATTATGTCACTAGACGAAAAGGTCTCCCATATTTTTGAAAAGAACGTATCTACACCTGCAGAACGGTTGCAGATACTAAAAACTCTTGCAAAACATGAAATCAAAACCGGCGTCGCATTGATTCCAGTATTGCCACATATCACAGAAGATGAAATTGAACACATTACAAAAGAGGCGAAAAAGAACAATGCAAACTATTTATTACATAAGCATTTAGAACTAAAAGGAGAACAAAAACTGTTATTCAACGATGTCATCAAAGAACATTACCCAAATCTTTTATCAACATATAACGATATTTACAAAAACAGATTAAGACCTGACAAAAAATACGTATCCGCTGTTGATACGAAAATACGAAAATACTGCAAAAAATATAATATATCAGACAGAATTGTATGATGATGTGATTGGTTGCTGTACGGGGCTATGTTTTATCCTTATTTTTTCCTCTTTTTTTCAACATCTCATCAATAATACTTTTATCATCTTCATCTAAAATTAGTGCTTCGCCTACACCTACACTCTCCCTTTTTAACGCCGCATCAATTGTTTTCTCATCAACCTGAACAAATATCTCTTCCTCATCATCTTTCTTATCTAAAACTGACTCAGAAGGACTTTCTTTAAAACCAATATCTCCTTCTAACGGTTCAAATGTAGCAATTTTTCGTTCAGAAGGCTCATCAGACAAAGAGACTTCCGTTTTGTCGTCTGAATGAGGATAAGGAATGGTATTCCTTACTTCTTCATCATACCTTTCGACTCGATTTTTCTTTTTTGATGTGATTTCATAAGTTTCCATAACAAGATCCAATTCCTCAGAAGTAGGAGACCAACGTATCGTATCTTTATCCATCAAAAAATTCGGTGCGTTTTTATCAAAATTAAGAATAAGCATTAAATCTCCGGAACTATGATCTTTTTCTATCTGGAGTTTTATAAACACGTTTTCATTCTTATCCATGGCAATCCCACCACACTCAAATAAAACATATGCCGTTTTAGGACTTATACTTTTCTTTTACATAAAAATTACAATTTAAATTGGATCATGTGCACGGACACCGTCCATCAAAAAAAATTTAAAAAATGACGTAACTTATATATTCTTAAACTACATCTATATTACAAACAGGATGAGGAGAACATGAAGAAAATAATGGTTGTAGACAATGAGCCAGATATAGTTGATCTGACAAGAACTGTTTTGGAGATCGGTGGTTATAATGTTGTACCTATATACAGTGGTGAGGAATGTCTAAGAAAGCTTGAGAAAGAAAAAGTTGATTTGGTACTTTTAGACATTATGATGCCTGGTATGAGTGGATGGGATGTTTTTAATCGTATCAAAAAGAAAAACAGCGATATCAAAGTTGCATTTATGAGTGTCCTTGAGATTTCAGACAAAAGAAAACAATTTCTTTTAGATGAAGGTCTTGCAGATTATATCATGAAACCATTTGATAAAGACACTCTATTAGAGAGAGTAGACAACATCCTAAAAGAGTAAGTATAATTGAAAAAAGCTAAAACACCTACGTTTCCGACATATTTGGATGGGATGCCAAAAAATGAATGAGCCTGAAATTGTAAAAATATTAAAAGAAGAAGAAAAACTAGGAAGACTCCAAGGAAAAACACATTGCAAATACGAAAATCTTCAGATGATTGAAAAATCAGATGACGCAACAGATAAGACAATTTGTTTTGTTGAAAATGATGCAAAAAAATTAGAGGATGCTATTGAATTAGAAAATATTGAAGAAACATATAAAACAATTTTTGAAAATTATGCTATAGCCGTAACTCTTGCAGATAAAGATGAACGGATTATTTCTTGGAATAAATACACTGAAGAACTTTTAAACATGAATGAAAAAGATTTGTTCAAGACACCCGTCAAATCCTTGTATCCACCAGAAGAATGGAAAAGGATTCGCGCAGAAAACGTTCGTAAGAAAGGCATTAAATATCGAATGGAAACAAAGATGATTAAAAAGGATAAGGGACCATTCGATGTGGAACTATCTCTTTGTATTTTGAGAGGCGTTGGTGGACAAACAGTTGGATCTGTAGGAATCATAAAAGATATCACCAAGCTGAAACAAACAGAGGAAAAATTAAAGGAATCTGAAAAAAGATATAAAACAATCTTTGAAAACTCTGCAGTGGCAATAACACTTACTGATGAACATGAGAGGATCATATCTTGGAATAAATACGCAGAGGACTTACTAGATATGGACAAAAACGAGCTCTCTCTAAAACCTGTTGAATCGTTGTATCCTCCCGAAGAATGGAAAAAGATACGGAAAGAAAATGTTCGACAAAAAGGAATGCAGCATCATCTTGAAACAAAGATTCTCAAAAAAAACAATGAACTGCTCGATGTCGACATCTCATTAAGTATATTAAAAGATAATAAGGGGAAAATAACTGGTTCCATCGGTGTAATCAGAGACATTTCTGAACGAAAAGAAGTGGAACAAAGACTCGATTCAGTCATGAAATATGCAGGCGATTCCATATATTTGCTCGACAGAGACTATCGATATCTCCTGGCAAACAATGAACTCTTATCACGATTTAATCTTTCAAAGGATCATCTCTTAGGAAAAACGATTAGCGAGCTTCACACACCAGCAGAAGCAAGAGAGTTCACTGATAAAATAGATCAGGTTTTTGAAAACGGAAAACCAATTAAATATGAACATAACAAAAATGACAAATGGTTCCTGAGGACTTTAAGCCCAGTAAAAGATTATATGACTGGTCAAATAACAGCCGTTTTAGTAATATCAAAAGATATTACAGAGATCAAAAAGACAGAAGAAGATATGCGGATAAAAGATAGTGCAATTGCTTCTTCCATTAATGCTATTATCATTGCTGATCTTGACGGTAATCTGACATATGTAAATCGTTCTTTTCTTAAGATGTGGGGGTATGATAAACCTGAAGAGGCACTGGGAAAAAACACTGTACAGTTATGGCAGATGAAAGGTAAATCCGTGGAGATACTGGATATATTATCTGATAAAGGCGGATGGATTGGAGAACTAACGGGGATAAGAAAAGATGAGTCTACGTTTCATGTTCAACTCTCTGCAAATATGATCAAAGACGAGTTTGAAAAGCCGATTTGCATGATGGCATCATTTGTAGATATTACTGAACATAAGCAAGCAATAAATGCCCTTAGTGAAAGCGAAGAGAAATTTAGAGTCGTTCTCGAAAACTCTCCTGATATGATATATCAGTTGAACATAAAGGCAAATACGTATGATTATGTAAGTCCTTCCTCAATAAAAGTGTTAGGATACAGCCCTGAAGAAATAATCTCGTTTGGAGTAAAAAAGATGAATGATCTTATTCATCCTGATGACAAAAAAATTCTAAAAAATCATTTTAATAAACTTGTGAGCCGTGAGGATGGAAAAGAGACCGTTCAAGCCTTAGAATATCGCATTAAACACAAAAAGTTTGGGTACCGTTGGGTTAGCGATATTCGTTCAGTAATATTCGATGAGAACGATGAGGCAGTTGCCATTGTTGGAAACGCAAAAGATATTACAGAACAAAGAAAAGTCTGGGACGAAATGGTGAAATCTGAAGAGAAATATAGAGTGCTTGCAGAAACATCTGCAGATGGTGTGTTTACTACAGATGTACTTGGAAGACTCACCTATATAAATCCTTCACTGGAAAAAATGATGGGGCGGAGAAAAAGCAAAATTTTGGCAACCCCTTTTAAGAATTATCTTTCAGAATCATCTGTATATTCATTCCAACAAATCATAGTAGATATAAGAAAAAATGATCAGAAAATGGAAAACATAGAACTAGAGATAACGCATGACGAAGGATATGATATCCCCGTTGAGGCAAATATTGCTCCTTTGAAAAAAGAAGGAGTTTTTGTTGGCATCGAATGCACGCTCAGAGATGTTTCAGAGCGAGAGAAAGTAGTACGAGAATTGAAAAAATCTGAAAACCTTCGAACCGAATTTATGAATATTGCTGCACATGAGCTTAAATCTCCAGTTACTCCAATAAAAGGTTACTTGGAGCTTATTGAATCTGATAAAGATGTTGATGAAAAAATTAGAAAATGGGCAAGAATCGCTTTGAGAAATGCAGAACGAGTGTTACTTTTAGTAAATGATATTTTAGATGTATCCCGACTTGATACAGACACGATGAGATTTAATATGGAAAAATGTGATCTGACAGAGATTTTTAATGATACAACAGAAGATATAGAACCTGATATTGAAAATAAAAATTTGAGGTAAGAAAGAAACCATGAGGATGAAAAAAAAAAGTGTTGATGTGAATTTACCTTGGGTAAGAGAAATTAAAACTATTGATGAAAATAATCCATTTATTATACCAAATAGATTTAATATAACTAGAAAAATAATAGAATATTGTGTTGAGAATAATTTCTCCAAAAGGAAGCAAAAAAGGCTCATCCACCAAAAATTAAAAGAAGAATTTGATATTAATACAGAAATTGAAAAATATTTACAGATAAATATGTTCTTGAAAAATCAGAAACGAAATGGTGGAAATTACTAAAAGATAATAAAAGCAATCACAATT
>JAIWHQ010000010.1:0-17096 GCA_048629575.1 Thermoplasmatota archaeon
CTTCACGTTCAAAGTCTTCTGTAAAGATCATTTGATACATACCAGGGATGATATAGTTTCTACGAAGTGAGTATGTTCTGTTAAATGTGATGGTTCTATTTAGTGAAACGCTTTGTTTTTCTCCTTGTGCTTCAATTGTAATGTTTACGTGATCCTCTGTTATGTTATCAACGGTAATTGTAAGCTCGGTACCCATATAGTTAAGAGAGTAATTTGCTCCTGCGAGAGGTGAACTTGTAATAGTTACTGAGGTGTTATCCCATTCTGCAGTTGTTGCATCAGGAAATACCGTACCAAGTTTATTGTCAACCGTTAAAAAGGTTATTTCGTCTGAAATGTTTTCAGATGTTGCAGGTGTAATTTTTAATTCAACATAGTCATCGGTGATGCTTGTGGCTTCAGTTGCATTTTCCCAAAGATAAAATGGTGGTAGATTTTCATAAATTGTAAAGTATGCACTTTCGAGATCTTCCATCAAAATTCCTTCCGGCAAAGTAAATGTTCCAAGATCATCAACATCAATCCATTTTATTGTCATACTTTCCTCATTTGATTCAATCACTTCAAATGTTTGATTAAAGTTGTATCCCTTGTCACTATACATAACAACTGATGTTGTGAAAGTGTCACCTACTCCAATTTTTTTTGCACCATATGCTTTCTCTGGAGGTATTGGACCAATTGTTGCTGTTTCACCTTCTTTTAATCCGATAAGTCCTTCCATGAAACCTTCGATTAAGCCTGATGAATATTGTGGATATTCTGTTGGTGGTGTTTCACTTTGATTCATTGTGATAAATATCTTTAGAGGTGTTCCGCCTGTTTTGTTTTCTGGATAAGTATAGGATGAATCAAAAACGTTACCGTTGACAAGCGTTCCAATATAATTGACGTCTGCACAGTCTCCAATTTCAATCGTTTTTTCTTCTGGAAATAGGTTGTCAAGAATATCTTCGCTATATGTAGCGGCTAAGAATATAGATAATGCTCCGATAATTATTATTGCAAGTGCTATTATTGCTATTTTTTCGTTTTGCATAACTGTGTTGAATAAAATCATTGTATATTAAGTTAAGCCTTTTGTTCTGCTTAATTTTAAGAAAAGAACAATTATTTTTAATAAATAATTATAGATTTTATAATAAAGTTTATTAGTTTGTTTTGTATATTAATTACAAAATGAATACTGATGGGGGAGGAAATAGGTGAAAAGAAAAAGTTTGATAAGAAATGAGAACGGACAGGTACTTGGACTACCGATGTATCTTATCGTAATTATGATTGTTGCAGTTGCTATTATTGCAGCAGTAATATTTATGATACCCAAAGGGTCACAAACTATGATTGCTCAGATCAACAGCGGTTCAGTACAATCCGGAACTGGTGCTGTTGGTGATTATACCTTTGGCGATTTTACGGTAACCGTAACAATTATGACAAATGATGACCGCCAGGATCCTATCCAAGGTGCAGTTATTCGTCTTTCTGGAGGACATACAGTTGCTGAAGCTACAACAGGTGCCGATGGTGTTGCTAGCATTACGGTGAGCAGTGCAAAGTTAGATGCTAATATTAATGAAGCATATATGAAGATGACTGTGAAAGCTTCAGGTTATGAAGATTTCGAAGATGCCGATGCAGTATTGCTTTACAGAGGATAAAATACACGAATTGAATGTATAGCGTCTGCATTCTAATACATGAAAGAGGAGATCATCTCTAAAAATAGAATAACTGAATTGATACGTGGGGAGTATGATTATGTTGGTGAATAAACATAAACCAAAAACAAGTAAAAAGAAAACAAAGAAAAATATATCTTCTCAAGACAATGTTCAATCTATGAGAAGTTGGATCCGTAAAATAGAACAATCTACTAACAGTGTAAGCTCTCGTTTATCTGCTGTTGAAAAAAGAATATCTCGAAGAAGCGTGGATTCTTCCAACGACTCAATACAAAGTAATTTACTAGAGGGGCCTATTGAAAGGATTTTTGCTGATTTGAAAGAAGAAAAAAGCAGTAAAGACATTGAAGAAGTATCAAGAATACTTGACAGTGAGTTTGCTATCATGCAGGAAGAACTGATATCGCAAGAAAATGAGGTCACCTCGCTAGAAGGCCAACTCAGTACAATAAGTTCGTCTTTAGCTGAAATAAAAGAGGAGATGGAGAAGCTGCAAACGTCTGAGACACAGACGTCTTGTGATGTAAACGTTCGACTGGAGAAAATTGAACGTAGAGAACCCCCAGTTATGAGGATTGGTAGTATGGAGATTCCTATAGAATTCACTGGTGTTATCGGTGGAATTCTTGTATTTATTATTGCAATACTTGTCATTGTTGGTCAGAAAGAAATTATCATCTCACCAGCTTTTTTAGCAATTGTCGGAATCCTTCTTATCGGCTCCGCATTGTTTAAAACAATCAATCTTGGAGCTAGAGTTGGCAGAGTATACGAAAAAATTAGTAAACTAGAAGAGCACTCATGATCCTCTGACTATTTTTATCATATCATTTTGTGAAAATGTTTCATGACAAACTGCTTTAACAGAAACGTCTAGATAACCTTCGTATTGTCCTTCTTCAAGCTCTACAGTTATCTGAATTGTTACTTCACCATTTTCATCAGTGGAACCTGATCCAATTCCGCCTAATCCTTTGATGATAACATTAGCATTACGTATGGGATGACCATCTGCCTCGCTTACAGAAATCGTGAAATTAAAATCAGCTGATATATTACCCGCAGGTATTTCATTTACTATTGAATCAACCGATATTATCATCTTACTTGGAAACAGGCAGGGATTGAGAATAAACGAAAGTATTGCAATTAGTGCTACTGTCCCAATGATAATTGAGACTGTTAGACGCATCGGCAGACCAAGCACTGCTTTTTCATTTTTGATGAATGCAGCCAACTGTTTAGATGCCAAACAAATACAGTCTCTAATCATATGCTATTATTAACGAATAATTATATAAATATATGGTATTTTCTTTTTTCCCTTAAACTTAAATCCTTTTTCCACATTCTAAGATACATATGAAATACGAAACCCTTCAGATAAGCATCAAAGAAAATATTGCATATATACTTCTCAACAGACCAGAGCGACTAAACTCTTTTGACATAAAACTCGGAGAAGAACTCTACAGCGCTCTAAAAGAAATACATAAAAAACAAGAAATCAGAGCAGTGGTACTCAAAGGAACAGGTAAAGGTTTCTGCGGCGGTGGAGACGTCAAAGAAATGTACGATGCAGAGGATAAATCAAAATTTCTTAGAGACCTCACAAAAGCAATACATCGATGTGTCATAGAGATGAGAACCATGGAAAAACCAGTTATTGCAGCAGTTAACGGTGCAGCATTTGGTGCTGGACTTTCCCTTGCTCTTGCTTGCGACATCATCATCGCAGTAAAAAATGCAAAGCTTGGAACTGCATTTATTGGTATCGGTCTTGCTCCGGGATGTGGTACACAGTTTTTCACAAAACTTGTCGGATATCAAAAAGCATGTGAATATATTCTCACATCAAAGACATTTACCGCCGAAGAAGCACAACAACTTGGAATAGTAAACAAGGTAGTTGATGCAGACAAATTAGATGATGCTGTTGAAGAGTTTGTTTCAAAATTTAAGAAACTACCGCCGATAGCTGTTGGAAAAGCAAAAATGCTTATCAACAAAAGCCTAGATAACGATATGATCACGCATTTAGAACTTGAAAGCCTGACTGCGTCTCTTTCGGCAGCATCAGATGATTTTAATGAAGGTGTCACTGCCTTTGTAGAAAAAAGAAAGCCGGTTTTTAAAGGCAAATAGTTATCGTCAATTGTTGATAATGTGATAGAAACATTTATGTATCCTCCTTATCATCGGAGCCGATAATCTGGGAGACATACTTTATGGCTTATGAAACCATTGAAATCTCAAAGGAGAATGATACAATTATTGTATCATTAAACAGACCAGACGTACACAATGCAATGAATGAACTTCTTATGAAGGAGTTAACGCAGTGTTTTAAAGATTTATCAAAAGATGAGGATGTTAGATGTATTGTTCTTACCGGAAATGGTAAATCATTTTGTGCAGGAGCTGACCTTAACTGGATGAAAAGCATGATCAACTACACAAAAGAAGAAAACATCAAAGACAGTAGACTTCTTTTGGATTTATACGAGACTATTTACTCTTGTCCTAAACCGGTGATTGGTAAAATTAATGGCCATGCATTTGGTGGAGGAATTGGCCTTATTGCAGTTTGTGACATAACAGTTACAATTCCCGATCGGAAATTTGCTTTCAGCGAGGCAAATCTAGGAATAATCCCTTCAGTTATTTCAACATATGTTTCGCCAAGAATGAAAAAAGCAGATATGAGACGTTTTTTTATTACTGCAGAGCGTTTCGATTCAGAAACTGCACATAATATAGGTTTAATTGATTATGTTGTGTCTTCTGAAGAATTCGATGAAAAAATAAGTGAATGTATAAAACTTGTATGTTCTTCAGGACCTGTTGCAGTTGGGGAAGTAAAAAATTTAATAGATAATCTATCAAAAATGGATGTTAAATCTTATAAAGAGTTCACCGTCGAAAAGATTTCTGAATTACGTATATCAAAAGAAGGTCAAGAAGGAATTAATGCGTTCCTTGAAAAAAGAAAACCTTCATGGAGCGAAGAATAATGTTTTCAAAAGTTCTTATTGCAAATCGCGGAGAAATTGCAGTACGAATAATCACTGCATGTCAAGAGATGGGAATTAAGACAGTTGCAGTGTATTCTGAGGTTGATAAAAACGCGCCTCATGTTCAGATTGCTGATGAATCGATAAATCTTGGGGATCCAACGCCATCTGAAAGCTATCTTAACATCCCAAAAATAATTGAACATGCAAAAAAAGTAGGTGCTGATGCAATACATCCAGGATATGGATTTCTTGCAGAAAATCCTGATTTTGCAAAAGCATGTCATGATTCTAAAATAAAATTTATTGGACCAAAACCAGAAGTAATAACACTGATGGGGGATAAAATCGAATCCAAAAAAACAATGGAAAAAGCAGATGTTCCTATTATTCCTGGTTATCATGGCAATAAGCAAGATATGGCAACTCTTGTAAAAGAAGGAAAGAAAGTCGGTTTTCCACTCCTTGTAAAAGCAACAGCTGGTGGTGGCGGGAAAGGAATGCGGGTTGTTCATGCAGAAAAAGATTTAAAACAATCAATTGAAAGTGCAAAAAGAGAAGCGAAATCCTCGTTTGGAAATGATTCAGTACTTTTGGAGAAATATATTGATAAACCAAGACATATTGAGTTTCAGATTCTTGCAGATGAACATGGAAATGTCATCCATTTATTTGAAAGAGAATGTTCTATTCAACGTAGGCATCAAAAAATAATTGAAGAAACACCATCGCCAGTGATGACAAAAGAGCTTAGAGAAAAAATGGGAAACGCTGCAGTTGCTTCTGCAAAAACGGTTGGCTATACCAATGCTGGAACAGTTGAGTTTATGGTTGATGGGAATAAAAATTTCTATTTTATGGAGATGAATACACGGCTTCAGGTTGAACATCCAATCACTGAAGCAGTAACTGGTGTTGATCTTGCAAAATGGCAACTACGAATTGCAAGTGGTGAAAAACTGACGTTAAAACAAGAGGATGTCACTCAACGTGGTCACTCCATTGAATGCAGAATCTATGCTGAGGATCCTGCTAACGGTTTTCTTCCTAGTATTGGTAAGCTAAAAAAAGTCCAGGTTCCAACAGGACCTAATGTAAGAAATGACACCGGTGTTGAAACAAATCTTGAAGTTAGTTCCTACTATGATCCAATGCTTTCAAAATTAATTGTGAGTGCTGAAAATAGAGAAGAATGTATCAATAAGATGATATGGGCGCTCTCACGTTATGTTGTTCTGGGCGTAACGACAAATATATCGTTTCTAAAAAAAGTACTTGAACATAAGGAGTTTGGGAAGGGAAATATTACAACTCATTTTATAGATAATTATTTTACAGATAAAACAGAAAAAAAAGAAGGTCTTCCAATAGATGCATTAATTGCACTTGCCATATATGATTCGATGCATACAAGACGACAGGAAGTTGTTCGATTTAAAGAAAAAGATCCACATTCACCGTGGAGAAGTGTAGGTCGATGGAGGATGGGGAAATAGTATGTTTATAAATTATGAACATGAAAATCATGTATACAATATTTCTGTCGAACGTAGAGATGATCAGTTCTTTGTCACGTATGATAACAATGAATATACCGTATTTGCAGAGGAAGTAAAACCAGGTCAATTAAAAATAAAACTTGGTAGTCGTGTAATAAAATGTGTTATTTCAGAAGGTGAAGATAACAAATTTGTGTTTCTTGACGGCGATATCTTTAAGGTTAAGAGAATTGAACTAACTGGTAGAAAAAAGACTAAGAAAAAAGAAGGAGATCTGAATTCACCTATTTCAGGAACTATCGTTGAAGTAAAAGCAAAGGAAGGCTCAAAGATAAAAAAAGATGATGTGATTATGATTATTGAAGCAATGAAGATGGAATATTTGATAAGGTCACCGTATGATGGAACGGTAAAAAAGATTCATTTTAAGAAAAAAGATCAAATTGAGATAGGGCAAATAACTGCTGAAATTGAGAAGGGGGAAAAATAAGATGGATGTTATTGAAAGTGCAATTGATACGTCAGAAAAAGAATTTAAAGATAATTATAAAAATTATGAAAAACTTGTTAAAGATCTAAAATCACATATTGCAAAGGCAGCAAAAGGTGGTGGAGACGAGAAAATAAAACTCCATAAATCAAGAAATAAGATGCTCGCAAGAGAACGTATCGATGCACTTTTAGATCCAGATACTCCCTTCATGGAGTTTAACTCCCTAGCTGCCCATGATATGTTTAATGGCCGTGCACCTTGCGCAGGAGTTGTAACAGGTATTGGCATTGTTCATGGGCGAGAGGTTGTAATTATTGCAAATGATGCAACAGTTACTGGTGGAACATATTTTCCAATTACTGTAAAAAAACACTTACGTGCTCAAGAAATCGCACAGGAAAACAAGATCCCCTGTATCTATTTAGTTGACTCAGGTGGTGCTTTTTTACCAATGCAAGATGAAGTATTTCCTGATAGAGAACATTTCGGTAGGATTTTTTATAACCAAGCAAAAATGTCATCGTTAAAAATTCCACAAATTGCCGTTGTTATGGGTTCCTGTACGGCGGGTGGTGCATATGTTCCTGCGATGTCTGATGAAACAGTTATTGTCAAAGGAACAGGAACCATCTTTTTAGGAGGTCCACCTCTTGTAAAAGCTGCGACTGGTGAAGAAGTAACTGCTGAAGACTTGGGCGGTGCTGATGTTCACTGTCGTGAAAGTGGTGTAACTGATCATTATGCCCACGATGATCCTGAAGCAATAAATATTGCAAGAAATATTGTTGAAAACCTCAATAGGCCCGAAAAAACACATCTTGATATTAAAACGCCTGAAGAACCACTGTATGATATTAAAGAAATATATGGAATTATTCCTAAAGATTCACGAAGGCCATTTGATGTAAAGGAAGTCATTGCAAGAATTGTTGATGGATCGAAGTTTCATGAGTTTAAAGCACTTTATGGGACAACACTTGTTTGTGGTTTTGCTCGTATAATGGGTTATCCTGTTGGAATTCTTGCAAATAATGGCGTACTCTTTTCAGAATCTGCCCTTAAAGGATCTCATTTCATAGAGATTTGTTGCCAAAGAAAAATACCACTTGTTTTCCTGCAGAACATCACTGGGTTTATGATTGGAAGAAAATATGAAGCAGGTGGTATTGCAAAGGATGGTGCGAAAATGGTTACGGCAGTTACTTGTGCTCAGGTACCTAAATTTACTGTTCTCATTGGTGGATCATTTGGTGCAGGCAACTATGGAATGTGCGGGAGAGCCTATGGGCCACGACAACTTTGGATGTGGCCAAATTCAAGAATTTCTGTTATGGGTGGACAACAAGCAGCAAATGTTCTTCTAACTGTAAAACGTGATCAGCTCTGGCGAAAAGGCATAGAAATGACAAAAAAAGAAGAAAAAGAGCTAACTGACCCAATTTTAAAGAAATATGAAACGGAAGGAAGCCCATACTATAGTAGTGCTCGTATTTGGGATGATGGAGTAATAGATCCAGCGGATACAAGACTTGTACTCGGACTGGGGATTTCTGCATCGCTTAATGCTCCGATTCCAGATTGGCAGCCTGGTGTCTTTAGAATGTAGTCGTGGATTTTAATGAAATACGATGTAGTAATAGTTGGTGCTGGACCATCTGGTTCAACTGCTGCAAAAAATCTTGCTGAAAATGGAAAAAAAGTCCTTATCATTGATAAACAAAAATTTCCAAGGGATAAACCTTGTGGCGGTGCCATTCCGACAAGAGTGATGAAACAATTCCCCTACGTTGAAGAGTTTATCGATTCTATCTCCTATGGAAGTTATACCCATTCATCTTCTCTTAAGTATACATTGAAATTTGTGAGAGAAAAACCGTTTCTTGCAACAGTTATACGAAAAGATTTCGATGATGGACTTGTAAAACTTGCAGTAAATGCTGGTGCAACGTTTCTTAACAGCAAAGCCGTAAAAGATGTTACAACACAAAAAGATAAAGTAGTTCTACTACTGGATGATAATGAGAAGATTGAGGCAAAGATTGTTCTTGGTTGCGATGGAATGAGAAGTATTGTTGCTGAGAAAACAAATCTCTGTAAGAAAATGGATGATATCTGCATCTCTGTCGTACAAGAACAACCAATGAGCACTCAACAACTGCAAAAGTATTTTACTGATAAAAAAATAGTTCATCTCTTTATTAAAACGCAAGGAATCGCAGGGTACGGATGGATATTTCCAAAGAAAAAACATATTAACATTGGAATGGGTCAGTTTGAATCAGCAGTAGACTCGTCTAAACCTAGGCCAAATTTAAAGGAATCATATAAAAAATATATTAAGCTTCTTAAAGAAAAAAAAATGCTGCCAAAAGATTTTCCCATTGAGAACGTAAAAGGCGGGACCCTCCCTGTTTTTCCTCTTAAAAAAACATATTCAGACCGCGTTCTTATTTGCGGAGATGCAGCAGGATTCATCAACTCAATTACCGGTGAGGGCATCTATTATGCAATGGCATCAGGTGAAATGGCAGCAAATGTTGCATTAGAGTCACTAGATTCTGATGATATGAGTAGTGAGTTTTTATCAAAATATCAGGACCTTTGGTATGACAAATTTGGAAAGGATCTGAAACTTCTTGGTCGTTTCAATAAAATGTGGGGAACTGATTCTGAAAAAATTGTAAGACTTCTGTCAAAGGATTTAAAATTTGCTAAACTCATTATTGGAATTACTGGTGGTAGAATAAGTATATCTAGATATAGAACAAAACTTATCATTCGTTATATCTATGTTTTAATAAAAGATTTTTTTAGTAAAAAATAAGGAAAATAGAGAACTATTTTCTAAGTTCTCTTCTTAAAATTTTTCCAGATATCGTCTTCGGAAGCTCTTCCATATATTCAATAATTCGAGGATACTTGTAAGGTGCAGTCACCTCTTTTACATGGTCTTGCAGTTCTTTTGTCAACGCTTCTGATGGTTTGTATCCTTTAGCAAGGACAACAACTGCTTTTACAACAATACCTCTCACTCCTTTAGGATCAGGGACACCAACAACAGCGCATTCTGCAACAGCATTATGCTCCATTAGAGCTGATTCTACTTCAAAAGGACCGATACGATAGCCAGAAGATTTGATAACATCATCATCTCTTCCAACAAACCAAAAGTATCCATCTTCGTCTTTAAATCCTTGATCGCCAGTGTAGTAGTAGTCATTTCTGAATGATTTTTTCATGATTTCAGTGTCTTTCCAGTATTCTTTGAAAAGGCCTGGCGGTCGTTCCTTATCTACATATAGTGCAATGTTTCCTTCTTCATTTGCACCCATTTCATTGCCATCATCATCAACTATTCTAACATCATGGCCTGGTGTTGGTTTACCAACAGAACCATATCTGATTGGCATGAACGGGTAGTTTGAAAGAACACAAACAGTTTCTGTTTGTCCAAAGAAATCATAGATTTCAAGACCAAATGTGTTCTTCCATACTCTGATAACTTCAGGATTAAGTGGCTCACCAGCACTCATCGAATGCCTAAGTTTTAGATTATATTTTGATAAATCCATCTGGATAAGGAGTCGATACACTGTTGGAGGTGCACAAAACGATGTGACGCCATAACGCTCCATCGCTCTAAGAAGCCCATCAGCATCAAACCTGCCTGGTGTCTCCCATTGAATAACGGCGGCACCAACAATCATTTGACCAAAGAGTTTTCCCCATGCTGCTTTCGCCCAACCAGTTTCAGATACTGTCCAATGAAGATCCTTACTAGTCAGAGCTTGAGCAAACTTTGCGGTTACTTCATGACCAAGTGGATAGCTATGTGTGTGAAGTACCATTTTTGGATGACCTGTCGTACCTGATGTAAAGTAGATGAGCAGTGGATCAGTAGATTTGGTTTTTCCAATATCATCTTGAGAGAGATCATATGAAGACTTATCCATCTCCTCTAAGTAATTTAGCCAGCCTTTTCTTTTCCCATCAACAAGCATCAGATGTTTAAGCGAAGGACATTTGGATTTTATTCCGTCAACAATGTCTGCATGGGCTAAATCAGTAAAGATCATGCATGCTTCTGCACGATTCACGCGATATTCTACATCTTTTGCCGTTAAAAGAACTGTACCGGGCATTGGGACTACACCAAGTTTAAACATGCCGATAAGTGCAATGTACCATTCTGGAATACTCTGAAGCACAACAAGAACTCGATCACCTTTTTTTATTCCCATTCTTCTCAGTGCATTGGCATATCGATTTGATTCAACAGCTAAATCACGAAATGTATGATATCGATCTCTTTTTCCACTTCTATCAATTGAAATAAGTGCTAGTTTTGTCCTATCTTCAGCCCATTTATCTATGACGTCAAATCCAAAATTATAGTGTTTTGGTATATTCCATTTAAAATTCTTATAAAGTTCTTCATATCTATCTTTTTTATTCAAAGTATTATTTTTACCCATAGTATTTATTCCTGATATGTTATAAGCCGTGCCAGCACATATAAAAGAATAGTATTTAAAGATAATAGATGAAAAACAAGGATAGATATATAAAATTAATACGAATTATGTTGAGGATGATAATCATTGTCTAATTGAAAAGGAGTTTATCTGATGAAATTAAAATTAAAATTCCTTAAACCGTTTTCAGATGTTATTGGAAAAAGTGAGCTTAAAGAAGAATATGATGTCAATTATCTTGAGGATCTGTTAAAAGTAATCATAGATAAGTATCCAAAATTGAAAAAAGAATTTTTCACAAATGATGACAAATTAACAGATTATATATGCATATTTGTTAATGATAAACCAATCTCGGCATTAAATGGATTAATGACAAAACTCAATACCGATGATGAATTACTATTTTTTATTCCAATTAGCGGCGGATGAAAAATTCATAAAAGGAAATCGTCGAATATATTGAATACATCAAAGCGAATTTATCATGCCTCTATCGTATAATATGGTGGCATCTAAAATTTCACCTTCTGTAACCGATAAGAAGTCTAAAGTTTCATCCAAACTATCTAACATATCCTGTTTCTCCTGTGGAAGCATCCCATAGACACCTCTGTAGAAAACCGTGTTATTCACCCAAATATTATTAGAGAAATGGTCTGAGGCAAATTCGCATTGATCTACGTTGAGATTCTCTATTAAAGTTTTAACCTCTTGTAACTTTTCAATTGGCGATGTAGGTCTATAGTGACCAGAATTCTTCTTTTCTTCTAAGAGTGAGCCATGCTGAACCACCAGCGTCCTAAGTCTTATGAAATCAGGATTCACTTCATTGCACACCCTAGCTGACTCCACAGCATGTTCTTTTAGTCTATCCTTACCTCCACCACCTATAAGGATATAGAATGAAAGCTCCAGTCCTGCCTCTTTAGCTGCTCTTCCTCCAGCTATCATATCTTCAGGTGTTTCGCCCTTCTGCATGAATTCCAATGTCTGTTTGTCTCCTGATTCTAGACCAACGTGTACTCTCGTGAGACCTGCTTCTTTTATTTTCTTCAGACGTTCAGAGCCCAATTTCATCAGCGTCTTTGTTCTGGCATAGGAGGTTATCCGATCGCTGTCTGGAAAACGTAGTTTTATATGCCGAATTATCTCTTCTATGTTTTTCATAACAAGGCTGTCAGAGTCGGCAATAAATACCGTTTTTGCCCCTTTGTAGATATTTGCTGCTTTATCAATATCTCTTTTGATCTCTTCGGTTGGTTTGGGCTTGAACTTAATGGTTTTATACATTGTGCAGAACAGGCATTTGTTCCAGGGACAACCCCTTGAAGCACGAATAAGGGCAGAAGCTGATTCATTAGGTGGCCTGTAGGGTGGAAAGTCATAATCTAATGTCCTAAAATCAAACATAATGTCAATATAGAGATAACAATATGATTTTAATCTTTTGCTTCTCTTGCAAATAATGCTGCCCCAATAGCTCCAGTCAATTGTGGATTTGGTGGAGTCAATATCTTGCTTCCAACATACTTTGTTAAAGCTTTCAATATGAAGTCATTGTATGTTACTACGCCACCGGTCATTACTATTGTACCATCTAGTGTATCCATCTCAATAACCCGCCTTGCTACAGATTCAAATGCACTCTTGACCATATCCTCTATTCTTTCTCCGTCTTTGATTCGTGTAAGAATCTCAGTAGATGCAAAAACTGTACAGAAACTGCTAAGGGCTGTATCTTTAGTAGATTTAGCTGCAAGCATATTCATCTCACTCATTGGTATACTAAGTCTATTTGCAATCTCTTCTAGAAATGCACCTGTCCCAGCTGCACATTTTCTATTCATCTTGAAACCAAGCGTTTTTCCTTTTGCATCAATTTTGATGATTTTTGTATCTTGACCACCTATATCGATTATTGTTATCTTTCTGGGGAAATAATGGTAGGATCCCTTAGCGTGGCAACCGATTTCAGTTTTTATACTGTCAGCAAAGGATACACTTCTTCTTCCAAATCCTGTTGCTGTTATATGCTTTATCGTATGCTGAGGTATATCTGCAGCGGTAGTAAGTTCTTTAAAAATAGCAGTTATAGATTTCTGAAGATCAGCACCTGACCTGTCTGTTGATGATCCAATAATCTCATTTTTATTATCGATAATCACTGCTTTTATATATGATGTACCAACATCGATACCTAAAAAGTATCTTTCTTTCAACATGCTTTCACCATGAGTATCAAGACAACAAGGTGAAATGAATAGACGTATTTGATTGTTAGCATTGATTGGAATAATTGGATCTAAAAATAAAAAATAATAATAAGTATTACATTCATTCGGTATTGCTATCTATCTTGCTAAAGATCGATAGACGACAGGTTTATAATACTGGGGGAGAAACGATCGCTGAAGAGAAAAAATCAATTCGAAAAAGGATCATGGCAACTAAAGATATGAAACAGTTTATGGCTGATTACTATTATGAACTGGATGCCGCTGTAAAAAGCAAGGATAAAAAAGTTGCCTGGTGTACAAGTGTAGGACCTGCTGAGATCCTAAGAAGTCTAGGTTTTTATGTTTATTTCCCAGAAAATCACGGTGCCATGTTGGGTTCAACCAGGATGGCTACAGATTTGATTCCCTATGCCAATGCAATAGGCTATTCTCCAGATATCTGTTCATATTTAACATCAGACATAGGTGCATATTTGAAGAAAATTACACCACTATCCCAGGTTTATGAAGGAATTAAAAGCATACCAAAACCTGATGTATTGATTTTTAACACAAATCAATGTAGAGATGTTCAGGATTGGCTTGGATGGTATGCAAAAGAATTCGACGTTCCATTAATTGGCATTCATACGCATAGAGGCATCAACGGTGTCAGCGAGAGGCATGTTTCTTCTATAGCACAGCAGATGGAAGACATGATTGAACCTTTAGAAAAAATCTCAGGTAACAAATTTGACATGAATGAGCTTAAAAAGGTATTATCTCTGTCTCGTGAGTGCTCTGATCTATGGATGAAGGTACTAGAAACCGCCTCTGCAGTGCCATCTCCTTTAACGTTTTTTGATGGAACTATACATATGGGTCCTGCAGTTGTTTTGAGAGGAACGCAACAGGCACTAGATTATTATAAAATATTGCTTGCTGAGTTGGAAGAAAGAGTTAAGAACCAGGATGGTGCGGTAGATGATGAGCGTTTTCGACTTTATTGGGATGGCATGCCTATCTGGGGTAGACTAAGAGCCCATTCTGAGTTATTTGCAATTCATAAGGCCTGTATAGTAGCGTCTACGTACTGTAACAGTTGGATTTTCTCTGATTTTGATTCAAAAGATCCATTTGGAAGTATGGCTAAGGCATATACTGAATTATTTATCGTACGATCAGATGAAGCAAAAGAGAAATACATTAAAGAAATGATAGATTTCTATAAAGTAGATGGTGTTATTTTTCATGATGCTAGAACTTGTCCTAGCAACACTAATAATCGCTATGGTATGCCGCAACGTCTTGAGGCGGAGACAGGCATCCCAAATCTGGTCATAGACGGAGATTTAAATGATTTAAGATGCATCTCTGATGAACAGACGGCAACAAATATCGAAGCTCTTATAGAACAGCTTGAGGATAAGGGGTGACATATTAGGTTGCCGAATTATGAATTGGGGAGGAAAAATGATATGGCTTGCTGGTTGAATCTAGCTCATATGATAAAAATAAATGCAAAGAAATTCCCAAATACAATAGCTCTAGAAGATAAAAAGAGAAGTTTTACCTATCCTGAATTAAACAAAAGGGTTAATAAGTTATCTCACAGCCTTGTTTCTCTTGGGTTGAAGAAAGGGGACAAGATTGCAGTACTACTTGAAAACAGTATAGAAATCGTAGAAGCCTATCTAGCAGCAGCTAAGACGGGAATGGTCATCGTACCTGTTCACTTTCGGTTCGTTGGGAGCGAGATAAAAAATATAATAGATAATTCAGACGCAAAGGCTTTTGTTGTCCATGATGAATTCACAGAGACAGTTGATTCAATTAAATCAAAATTAAATAATATAGCGCCAGACAGATATGTTGTCGTTGGTGAAAAGGTAAAAGGATACAAGGAGTATGAGGAATTCATACGAAAAGCATCAGAGAAAGAGCTAGAAATCAATGTCGAGTGTAAAGATCCTTGGATACTCCTCTATACCTCAGGAACTACAGGTATGCCAAAGGGAGTTATACGCTCTCATGAATCATATATTGCATTCTTTTTAATTAATGCTGTGGATTTCGGATTTAATGAACATGATGTATGCCTCAATGTAATGCCGCTATATCATGTGAACTCTACATTTTACACGTTTCTCTTTTTATATCTAGGAGGAACTGCATATATACATCCTGCAAGACACTTCAACGCCGAAGAGATTCTTGAAATCATTGAACGGAAAAAAATTACCTATATATCACTTATTCCAACGCATTACAATCTGATACTAAATGTATCAGAAGAAGCAAAAAAACGTGATGTAAGTTCAATACGAAAGTTGCTATGTTCTTCAGCACCAGTGACAAAAAGTATGAAAAAGGAGATTATGAAATTCTTCCCTGGTGTTGAACTCTATGAAGCTTATGGCTCTACAGAAGCAGGCTTAGTAACGATTCTCAAACCTGAGGATCAGATGCGTAAACTTGGTTCTATTGGATATGAAGCAGTAGGTACCGACTTTATCAAGATATTAGATGAAGATGGAAAAGAAGTTGGAGTTGGTGAGGTAGGTGAACTGTATTCACGTGGACCAATGCTGTTTGATGAGTACTATAAGATGCCTGAGAAAACAGCAAGCTCATTTTGTGGGGAATGGTTTAGTGCTGGAGATCTAGCAAAATGCGATGAGGAGGGATTTTATTATATCGTAGATAGAAAAGACAATATGATCATCACTGGTGGTGAGCATGTCTATCCCAGCGAAGTACAGGAAATCATATGTACTCATCCAAGTGTATTTGATGCTGCTGTTATAGGATTGCATGATGAGAAGTGGGGGGAAAGAGTCACCGCAGTCATCGTACCAAAATCAAAGGCTAAAATCGATGAAAAGATGATCAAAGAATACTGTCGAGGTAGAATGGCTGGATATAAATGCCCAAAACAGGCCATATTCATCGATGATAATGAAATGCCTCGTACACCAACTGGGAAAATCCTGCATCGCATAATCCGAGAACGTTACAATACAAAGGAGATATGAAAAATGAAAAAATTTAGATTTGGAATAGTGGGCGTAGGTCCTGTTGGAAGTATTATGGCAACACATCTTGCAAAGGCAGGTCACAATGTTACCTTGGTAGATATCCTTAAGGCGCATTTGGATGAGATAAAGAAAAACGGTCTTTCCATTGCTGGCTTTAAAGAGTTGAACGTACCTTTCTCTGGAAAAAATATTTGCTATGGTATAGATGAGATGAGTGGGAAGGATGTAGATGTTGTTTTTATTTCTGTAAAAGCATCTGTACTCCCCCAGATTTTACCTATGCTGAAGCAAGCTGCAAAGCCAGGTATGACGTTTGTTGCATTACAAAATGGACTAGATAATGAAGATCTTATTGCAGACGTCTTTGGAAAGGAAAATACCTTACGAATTGTAGTAAACTATGCAGGAAATCTCATTGATAATGGAAAGGTGAGGATGTCATTCTTCAATGCCCCAAACTATATAGGTATGATAGATCCCGCAGCTGAAAAAAAAGCTAAAACGTTGGCAGAGGTTATTACGGCAGCAGATTTAGAAACTGCATTCACTTCAGATATCAAGAAATATGAATGGGAGAAAATCATACTCAACGCGGCATTGAGCCCTGTCTGTGCTTTGACAAGAAGGACAATGAAACAAATGATGGAATTTGAGGATACTAGAGGGCTTGCTG
>JAIWHQ010000011.1:0-16737 GCA_048629575.1 Thermoplasmatota archaeon
ATCTGCTCTGGCTATGATAACATCTCCAGAAATTCGCAGCTTCAATTGATTCTCTAGAATAAACGTTTTTGGAATGTTGAGGACAACATTGAGTTTTGTCCCAATCGTGACTTTGGTTCTGAGACCAAAATGAGCTTCTAAGGAGCTCATGGAAGAAATCTCCGTTTTTTCCTTAAATTCGATCCCTCCTGCATCAATTCCAGACACAACTGCCGGAAGAAAGAGATCGAAATTCTTTTCTTCAGCAGACTGGGGAGGATGGAAAGGGACTTGATTAGGACTATGTACTTCACGCATCGTTGGTGTGGATTTTGTCAGATTCACTTTGACTGTTCAATCCCTCTTTTGGATGATTCAAGGGGTGATATTTTTGTTAATTTTATCATCGAAAAAGGTGAAGGTGATGGTTAATTTTATTTTTTTGGAATACGGACATCAATTCTGATCAATCGTCATTTTGGATAATATATTTATTTTCAAACTTGATGGAGACTCGCTGTTTGGGTATTTGATCTGTTGCCGCTTCAACAAAAATGACTTTTCCCCTGATAATGAGCTTCATTTTTTGATCCTGAGCAAGCTTTGGGGGGAGATCTACGATGAGCTTAAGATCATGGCCAACGGATATGGGTGTCCTCAACCAAAATGACGAACCTTGATGACTGATGTAAGATAAGGACGTCTTCTCATTAAAGAAGGTTCCTTCCATATCCTGACCTTCAACCCGAGTTGGGAGACTGAGATTGAATCCTTTCTCCTTAACCGTCTGTTCAAAAGATTTTTCTCCGAAAATATTGTCTGGCATGTTTACTTCCTCTTTTCCTCTTGGCATATGTAAAATCTCATATTCCTTTAACAGTATCAATCACCCTTGTGGATGAATTTTGGGGTGATAAATTGAGACCTCTTTTATAACCCCCCGATTTTTCACTCTCACATTAATTTCAAGGGCTGTATTTGACAAAAATAGAGAGAGAATTTAGAATACCCGATAGTTGAAACACGGAGAAAAATAGTGAAAAAAGTTCAAAATGAAGTACCAGATGACATACCAATTATTTGGGTAAATATCATTTAACATCTTTTTGTTGTGCAAGAAATCGAGCACGCTGTCCAACAACAAAAAGTTTAGCAATAAAAGTTATCTCGTTTGCTTCTTCCTTGCTTGATACTTGACCAACAATCAACATAATTATCAATAGTTATTTTTAGCTTATCTATTAATAAAGACTTGTTGTACAACTGTTACCCGCCCTCTTTACACATGTTACCGAAAAAAAATTACATCCAAGCATCAAGACCAGTTTGCTCAGTAGACTGTATATCAGAAAGCCCAAATGCACCTTGAATATAATTCTCAATCATCTTCTTATACCAACCAAGATCAATCTCGCTAGGGTCCTTTAACAAATCAACAGGATACATATAATCAATAGGCTTCACACCACTCTTAGAGGGCTTTGCAATACCCGGAAGCGGTTTTTTTGTCACAACAAATCGTAGCTTAATACGGGTCTTTATCGGACGTCCAAGCAATTTTTCCAGTGCCATTGCACGTTTACCAAAAGTAGATATGGATCCATCTTGATTTGTTTTATACCTTTTTGCAGGCTGAACCGATTGAATAAGTGTTAGATCGTCAAGATCTACTTTTGTAAGATCAATCTTTGAAATAATCTCTTTGGTGTTATTCTGTATACTTTCTTTAACTTTTTTTCTTGCATCCTCTTCATTTTCCCATAGCAGATTTTCTTTTAGAACATTCATCATAATCTCATTAAGGGCCTTTCGTGCAATGTTTGCCTTATCAGAACCCTTAAAATTATTTCCTTTGGTATTCATCACAATTTTACCATCTTTACTATCAAAAATAAGATAATTTTTATGTTTTACAAAAATCATGGCACCATGTTCTTCAGGTTCTAATTCAAAATCAGGATAGTTAAGTTCTTTCTGCCATTTTTTATTACATTCATCTATTGCTGATAATGCTTTATCAGGTTTTGTAAGCCATGTGCCTTCATTTCCTTCTGTTTTCAATTCTAACAACTTCGAGAAATCTGGAATGTTTGCTGCAGACCGTGAACACCCTAAATATATTCCGTCGGTGTCCGCATAGACAACGCGTATTCCTTTTTTTTCAAGATCTTCTAACGTGTCTGCAAGGATGTGTTGGCCTTTTGTTGTGATCGTTGCAGCACCCCATAAATTAAACTGTCTTCCAGTAACACCTGGTGCTGACAAGATCCCATGCGTTCCCGCGTTTCTTGCTCCTTTCATACTTTGATACATCATTTTTAGTTGTTGTAACTCCTGTTTATCTCCTTTCTCTTTTGCAACTTTTAGTTCTTTTTTGATCTTTGCAATCATACTCATAATTCCAGTCATCGCGCCGTTTACAACACCCTGTTTCGGATCGATTTTTATTCCAAGCATATATCCTTTGTCTGCAAATGAATCATTTGCTGTAACTTCTCGCCAGTGAATGTTTCTTGTTTGTAAAAATTCATTTGGAAGTTTTTTCAGCCATATCCACTCATCCGGTGTTTCATTTTTTTGTGCAAGTTTTATAGTATCTGCTCCAACATTCATTGCTTTTAAAATCGTAGGATACATTGCACCAACATCAGCTACTAGCACATGATACCATGGAATGAAATGTGATTTTGCTTCTGAATCTGGCTTAATAGTCATTCCACCAGGCATATGATAATTCAACGAATCATCGGTATCCTTGGCATTCTCATTATGAATTACGAAAGGATATTCAACCCATTCTGGCATTTCATCTCCATATTTTAACACCCTGACAAAATCTTTAGAAAGCTGCTCTTGTTTTTTCTTTGCTGATGAAACAATCTCTGCTTTTGTAGAGCATCCTTTAAAATCTCTCAACAGTGTTTGTGAAATAGATTTAACTCTGCAGATTGGAGGCATAATCTTTTTATGTCTCGCCCCACGGATAAGTGCCATATGATCCCACATGTTAACTGCACCTGCGGGAAGCAACATGTCAAATGGCATACATGTTGTAAAGGCAAGAGGCAATGCCTGCTGGATAAGATTCAAAGTCACCCCTATTTGCTCTTGCACATCATGTTTGTTATATTGCAATGTTCTCTCATCAATTTTTATCTGAGACGGTGTTAAAATAATACGATCTTTGATGATTATTCCTAGAAACGGAGCGAGAGCTTTCAGGCTAAACTCATTGAGAAATGAATAAAATTTTCTCGCAGCAAGATATGTATCAAAACTACTGGGATAAAACTGTACTACTTCTGAGCTGGTTCCAAAATGAAATGATTTATCAGGCCGACAATATTTATAGATAAAACGTTTCAAATCTTTTCTTTCATCATCAGATAGCTGTTCACGCTCACGGTTTAAGATCCCATTTATCCGTTCATATATTTGGAAGTTATCAAAACCAGCAATATTATGCCCAGAGATGATATCGTATTGTTCAGCCATTTTACAAAATGCATGAAGATTTTCAATTTCCTCGTTGGTATTTTGTGATATAAGTTGTTTTACCTCAACATCTTCCCAATGAGCTGGTAGATCTAAAATTTCAAAACTAAACTGTTCATTATCTAGGTTTTTCTCTGATTCAAATGAAATGTCAAAATTAGAATAACCAATGATGTCAATTGGTATATCTTTTTTTCCTTCTGCAAATTGTGTGGTTTCAATATCATAGACAAATACTTTTACTTTCTTTTTTTCACCATGTGTATCAAAAAGCCAAACCTTGTCTTCCGCTGCAAGATCTGTTAACGCTCTCTGTTTATAGGGAATGTCGTGTTCTGCTGTATAGATGTTATGTTCGAAGAAAAGATAGCTGCTTATATCTGGTACGACATATGATTCCTTTGTATAGACTTTGAATACTTTTCTTGTTTTATTAAAATCACAAAAACTTCTGTAGGTCTCAATTTCTCCTATCTCTTTTATTTTTGATAGTTTCTCATGATCTATCTTGTTTTTCTCCCATCGTTCTAAGAGTTTGCTTCTAACGGTTTCAATATTTGTGTTTTCTCCGCTGAATGCAAGAAAATATGGGCTATGTACATCTGACACTGGTTTAGGTGGTCTACCTTGAAAATACAGGTAATCTGGTGAGATACCAAGTAACATGTCGTTCACAGCTTTTCCCCCGTGCTTTTCTCAATCCATTTTATCTACTTAGAATTAACCTTATATGGAACTACCGTATTTTATTTTGTTGATTTTGTATGACAACACAAATTGCATATTCAAAAGATTTCAATAAACATGACAATGCAGATCATCCTGAAAATGCAAAAAGACTTCAGGTTATGATGCGTGAAATACAAAACGCGTCTTTTTATGACAAACTTGATTTTTTCGAACCCGATCTTATTAGCGAAGAAGCGCTTTACTCAGTACATTCAGACGATATGATTCAGCAGGTCAAAGACATTAGCTCTACAGGGGATTCATGGATAGATATGGATACCTATGTTTGTAAATCAGACTATGAAACAGCTCGAAAAGCAGCTGCAGGGCTTCTTCAGATCAGCAGGAATGTGCTTGATGGAAAAGCAGATAATGGATTTGCACTTGTACGACCGCCCGGTCATCATGCAACCCATGAGCGATCCATGGGTTTTTGTCTTTTTAACAATGCTGCACTTACGGCAAATGAACTTTCTAAAAAAGGAAAACAAGTACTCGTTTTTGATTGTGATGTCCATCATGGAAACGGAACACAATATCTCTTTTATGATAGATGCGATATTATGTATCAGTCGTTTCATCTGTATCCACATTACCCGGGTACTGGCCCTGTTGAGGATATTGGAGAAGGAGATGGTGAGGGGTATACAATAAATGCTCCTTTAAGTCATGGAAATGGTAATGAAGCAGTTTCTCAACTGCTTGATGAGATATTTCTTCCGATTGCTCGACAGTTTAAACCTGATCTCGTTATCGTTTCTTCAGGGTACGATTCTCATCATTTGGATCCTCTAGGTGGTCTTAAATTAACATCTAATTTTTTCGGGGAGATAATAGCAAAACTTCAGAATATTCAACCAAAAATCGTTTGTACACTTGAAGGTGGATATAACCTTGATTGGATTGGTAAATGTCTTGTTTCTCAACTTGGACAACTGATCTCTCATCCAGTAGTATTTGATGATACTGCTGATGAGAATATTGCAGTTAAACCAGTTATTAATAAAATAAGAAATGAACTAGCAAGTTATTGGAAGATATGATTTAGTCAAAAATCATGCCCATGCCTGAAGCAGCAGAGTCTTCTTGTTCTTTGATTTTTTCATCAACTTCTTTTGCCTTTTTTTCACCAAGTTTTTTGAATTTTAACTCTTTTGCCAGCTCTTTTGCTCGTTTTAAACCTTCGTTGCTGCCTTCTATCTTGACATAGGAGACATCTCCGTTCATATCAAGAGAGCTTGCATCTCTAGTAAGTATGCTTTGTCTGCTGACAAGATCGTCTTTTGCTAAGCTGTTGATTTTACCTACGTTTTCAGATTTCACTTCAAAGATAATATATGTCACTTTTAATCACCTTATCTTGCGGATGTAATAAAAGATCATATATAAAATTAATCTCTCTTCTGAGTCTTTCCCTCTTCGTCTATCTCTTTATTTCTTATTCTTGATGAACTTATTGGAATATTGTCATCAGCTAAAACAAAAGGAATTTGTATGATTTGTAATTGTTTTTCACCTTTTTGTTTACGGATTCTATTTATTTCCTCTGCGGTATGTTTTGTTTCAGGAGATATAATTATGGCATCAAAATCTTCTTTTAATGACGGTCCGTATTTGTTGTAGATTGGTTTTATTAAGTATCTTCCAGTTAATTTCTCTTTAGAAAGGTATTTTTCAACAGTCTTTTTCCGTTCTTCAAAAGATTTAACATCTCTTTTTTTATCAATTATTTCTCCTGTTGTGATCCCTATGAATACGTGTCCTTGTCTTCCTGCAATTTCAAATGCTTTGTTGATTAGCAGTTTATGTCCTTTGTGGAGATGATCAAATGTACCTCCGATACAAACCTTCATTCACGGGGAACATTAGTAATAACTTTAAAAATAATGTTATTTCATCAAATAAAAAAATCAGCGGTGATGCACGATAATAACAGAGTTCTCTGTATCATTACTCATCTTTTTTCATTCATTTCTGATTTTATATATTTCGCCATTTCCTTAGGGTGTATCACGTTCCAGAAAAAATCAAAGTCTTGTTTTTTAAACTCTTTTAATATAAATAAAATTCCGAAATATAATGCTACTCCTATTCCAGAAAATCCGATTAAATGATACCAATGCACCGATGGAACAAATAATTTAGATGAGTAATACAATAGTACTCCCATACCTACGCCAGCGATTATGTGACGGGGAATATGACTGTTTAAAATTTTCATCTTGGTCATTTTTTTTGCTGCGAGTTGAAATCCAAAAAGTCCAATAAGCAATGAGATAAGCGTTGCAATTGCTGCGCCTACTGCGCCATCAATTCCAAATGATGAAAGAACTCCTCCTTTTGGTATAAACAAATAATTTAGGGCAATGTTGACGGTACACATTGTTATACCAATTTTTGCTGCTACGCCTGGTTTGTTCATTCCAGCTATGAGCGAGGAATATGGTTTCATAATGCCTAATATAAAAGCATAGATTGCTATTATTATGAGTACTGGCGCTGCAGATATAAAGGAGCTGCTTAACATAAAATAGATTATTGGTTCTGCAAATATTATAATTAGTACTATTATGGGGATTGTTACCATTGAGATGTATCGTTCTGCCTGATGTGTTGTTTTAATAAGTCCTTTGAAATTGTTTGTTGCGTGGTATTCTGAAAGTGTTGGGAATAGGACGATGCCTAGTGCTGTTGATAGGATAATTATGACTTCGGATAGTTGTTGTACTGTCCAGTAGTACCCTACTTCTGCTTGTGTACAAAAATATCCAATCATTACCTTGTCTATATTTATGGAGATAACTACGATGAGTGAAATGATTGTTATAGGGATGCCAAAGGAAAGATAGCTTTTGGAGAGTTTCCAACTTGGTTTTTTAATTGGATATTTTCGCAGAAGCCACATTCCTACAAGAAACGATGCCATACATCCGAAGACGTATGCCATTGCAAGAGAGCCAGTTGCATGATCTGCAATGAATTGTTGAAGTGGCTGAAGGAATTGTGGCCATGTTGCAATTGGCGAGATGCCTACTGCGCTTATTCCTGCAAGAGCTACAATTATTGTAAGTGGGATTTTTATGATGTTTTCTGTTGTCCAGGTTATTTGCCGTTTTACTATTTCTTTTGTGCCACTGAATGTCTGCATGGGGATTTCTTTGAGGTTCAGGAAGATATAGTAAATCAAAAAGATGTAGATAATCGACTTGCTGGCTTCATCTAAAAATCGTTCATGGAATAATAGTTGTAATAGAAATATGGCGACAACTACGCCAAGTATCATTACTCCTGTAAATAATATTTTGATTGTTGCATAGGTGCCAATACAGGTTCCTAGATCTTTTCCCTCTGAGATTCGTTTTACATGCGCTTCGAGAAAACCAAATTTTGCTACAAGATGAAATAATGTAAGAAAAGCCATGGCAAATCCTATGTATCCAAGTGCTTCTGGCGCGTGGCTCCCCCAGAGTTTTGCTAGTATGAATAGCCCGATCCATCCTAGGAAGCGAGCGAAGAATTGTGAGGATACAATTAAGAAGGATTTTCTAGCGATCATGATAGGGGATCAAATAAAAAAGAGGTATATAAATGAGTCATAAACAAACAAATGTTACAGTATTTTACTATTGGGTGTGACCTCACCCTTAACAGATGCTGCTTGCCCTATAAAACAATTATTTCCAATAGTTGTTCCAACGTTTATTGTCGAATTTATTCCGGTCTGTACATTATCGCCGAGGGCTGCTCCAAATTTTCTTCTTTTTGTATCGAGTTTTTTTCCGTTGAGAATGACGTTTATATTTTTTTTGTCAAGCCTAAGATTTGCAATTTTTGTTCCTGCTCCAAGATTGCAGTTACCCCCAATAACAGAGTCACCGACATAGTTCTGATGAGGAACATTGCTTTTATCCATCACTATTGAGTTTTTTACTTCACATGCATTACCGATGTGGCAGTTGTTTCCAATTGCCGTATGTGCTCTGATGTAGCAGTTTGGCCCGATTTTACAGTTATTGCCGATAATGACTGGTCCTTCGATGTAGCTTCCGGCACGTATTAAGGTGTCTTTTCCGACGATAACATTTCCTTTTATCGTCGTGTTTTCTTCTACAATTCCTTCTATTTTCTTTTCTGTTTTTTTCAAGATTTCTTCATTTGCATCAAGCAGATGCCAGGGGTACACCACGTCTTTCCATTCTTTTAAAAAAATTCCGTTCATCTCTTCTTTTTTTAGTAGCAGATTTATCGAATCTGTAATCTCATATTCGCCTCGTGGTGATTTATCTGTTTTTCTAATATAGCTAAAAATATCCTTATTGAAATGGTAGATACCTGCATTTATGATGTTTGAAAAAGGCTTATTCATTTTTTCATAGATTTTAACGACTTTTCCTTCTTTTGTTTCAACTATTCCATATTCTTCTGCGTTTTCTACTTCAAAGAGTCCTATGCTTATCTCTTTTTTTGCAATATTTTTTATATCCTGCATTCCAAAGATGGTGTCTCCGCAGAGAACAATACAGTCATCAACAAATCGTTCAACCATTCCTATAGCATGTGCTGTTCCAAGGGCTCTACCTTGATTTACATACTCTATTGCGACATTCCATTTTTTGCCATTGCCGAAATAGTCTCGCACCATCTCACTTTTATACCCAACGACAAAGACAAATTCTTTTACATCTGCTTTAATTGCGTTTAATAGATTCCACTCTAGGATCGGTTTGTTGGCAATTTGAAGCATGACTTTTGGGCGGGTGAATGTGAGAGGATGCATTCGTTTTCCTTCACCTGCTGCAAGAATTACACATTTCATTTCTTTCTTTGTCTCCTCATTCAACGGTAACAGACTTTGCAAGATTACGTGGTTTATCGATAGAGCAATTTCTAAGATTTGCGACATGATAAGCCAGAAGTTGAAGAATAACTGTGATAGGAACGCAGGATAACAACGTTGAATTTGATGGGAATCTTAAAACAAAATCTGCATGTTTTTCAATTTCAACATCATGATCATCAGCAATAGCAATTACTTGAGGACCTCTTGCCTTTATCTCACTGATGTTTGCAAGAATTTTATTATATGTTGGGTCATTAGTAGCAATAGCAACTACTGGTGTATCTTTTGTAAGCAGAGCAAATGGGCCATGTTTGAGTTCACCTGCTGCAAAACCTTCAGCATGGATATATGATATTTCTTTAAGTTTTAATGCGCCTTCTAATGAGAGAGGATAATTTATTCCTCGCCCAATGAAAAAAATTGAATTTGAGTCTTTAATTTGTTTTGCAATTCTTTTTATTTCGTCGCTGCTATCAAGTATTTGTCGAACCTCTCTAGGAAGTTTCTTTAATCGAAGGATGTAGTCATAGATATCATTCGAGCCTAGGGTATTTTTTATTGATGCAATTTTTAATGCAGTTAAGAGAAGAATAATAATTTGGGAGGTAAATGTTTTTGTTGCCGCAACTCCAATTTCTGGTCCAGATTGTGTAAGAATATATCCATCAGTAATTCTTGTTGCAGTACTGCCGATAACATTGGTGATTGCTAGTGTTTTACAACCTGAGTTTTTTGCTTCTCGTAAAGCTGCTAGTGTATCTGATGTTTCACCTGATTGTGTGATAGCGATAACAAGTGATGATTTGTTTCTTGTGCTAAAGAATCGATATTCTGAAGCGGTTTCTACAATGACCGGAATTCTGCATGTTTGTTCTATGATGTATTTTCCGGCTAGACCTGCATAATAAGAGGTTCCACAGGCAACGATGTGGATAGAATCAGCTCCGTTTGTTAGAAGTTTTTCAACTTCTTCAGGAAAATTAATGGTTTGTTTTATTTCTGATACTCTGCCTCTTAAAGCCTGGTTGATTGCGTCAGGCTGATCAAAAATTTCTTTTAACATAAAATGTGGGAAACCAGATTTTTCAGCATCCTTTACACTCCATGTGATGATGTCTTCTTTCTTTGTAACTTCTTTTTTGTTTTCATCAAAAACATGTATTGAGTTTTTTGTTATGACACAAAGCTCTCCTTCATCCATGTATATTACTCTGTTTGTATATTTGAGTAACGCTGGGATGTCTGAGGCGATGAAATTTTCATTATCTCCCACTCCTAGGATAAGCGGACTTTCTTTTCTGGCGCCGATAAGTGTTTCTGGTTCATCTTCACACATAACAACAATTGCATAGGCTCCCTGAATTTGTTTTAGGGTAGTAAACACTGCCTCCTTGAGGTTACCTTCATAATGTTCTTCGAGGAGATGGGTGATAACTTCTGTATCTGTTTGAGATGTGAATGTGTGTCCCTTGTTTTCCAACTCTTCTTTTAATTTTTTGAAGTTTTCTATAATTCCATTATGAACGACTATGATTTTTCTGTTGGGACTTATTTGAGGATGTGCGTTTTCTTTGTTTACTTTTCCATGAGTGGCCCATCTTACGTGTCCTATGCCGATATCTCCTTTGATTAAGGGGATTTCTTTTTCTAAATTAGGTATTTCTCCAACTTCTTTAAACACCTGTAGTTTGTCATCTATTATTCCTATGCCTGCTGAATCATATCCTCTATAGTCAAGTCTTTTTAAACCATCTATAATCACGTCTTTTGCTCCTCTAAATCCGATATAGCCAATTATTCCGCACACGTTACATCACTTTGCTTTCACTTGGTATGTTTTTGCTTATTTTTTTCAATGGTTCAATTCCGCATCTTCTCCCAATTATTATTCCAGATTCTACAACAACGTTACTTCCTATAGTGCAATCTTCACCGATCATGGTGCCAATGTTTTTTAATTTTTTAAATTCACCTTCAGTTTCGATGGTTGCTTTTCCTGTTATATTTGAGAAGTTATTTCCAATTATGTTTCCTTTAGCAACGATTGAATGTGATATATATGAGTTGGAGTTTATATGGACGTCTTCCATTATGATGCTGTTTCTGATCTCACAGAACGGGCGGATGGAAGAGTTATTTCCAATAGTTGTTGAAGGAAAGATACATGCATTTGGCCCTATTTCACATCCACTACCGATTATCACAGGTCCAACAATATAACAGCCTGAGTAGATGGTGGTATCTTTACCTATGGAAACCGCACCTTTCATGACAACTCCTTTTTCAATAATGCCACTTGTAGATGCTGGAAAATGATGAATCATAGCTTCGTTCACACTGATAAGGTCCCAGGGATACACGATATCCATCCATAAATCTGCAAGTATTGTATTGATGGTTTTGTTTTTTTCAACGGTTGATTGAATAAGAGATGAAAGCGTGTAAATGCCTTGAGATGTTAATTCTTCTATCTCGTCAAATACTTCGTAAGGAAGCTTATATACTCCTGTTGAAATAAACTTACCTAGTTCTTCTTTTGGTTTTTCAACAAGTTCTTTAAGAATGGTTTTTTCTATAAAAACGACGCCGTATTTTGATGGATGCGGATGTTCTTTTATAAGGATGCAGTATTCTGATTTGGCATTAATTAATTTTGAAATGCTGTTTTGATCGATGATGTTATCTCCAGATAGGACGATAAATGAGTCATTGAGTTTGTTTTTTGCTTGTAGTAACGCATGGGCAGTACCTAGCTGTTTATCCTGAATTACATAAGTGATTTTGATGCCTTTGTAGTTTTTAAAATACTCCATAATGACTTCTTTTTTGTATCCAACAACAACGATGATTTCATCAATCCCGCAGTTTCTTGCTGCATCAAAAACATATTCAAGTACTGGTTTGTTTGCAACAGGTAGCATTACCTTTGGCATGGTTTCTGTGAATGGTCGTAATCTTTTTCCTTCGCCTGCAGCTAGAATTACCGCTTTCATTATATCGCCTTCTGATGGTAGCTTGGTTCAGGTATTTTATATTTTCTCATAAAACGTATTTCAATGGCAAGATTCTTAGTTAATTTAATAAAAATACGCTATTTTTTGTTTTCAATCTGATGGCTTTTTATCCGATTACTTGTACGACTTGTTTGTTTACAATGAGAAATTCCACTAGTTCGCCTGATTTTTTTAATTCTTGTAAAAGATTATAGTTTAAGATGTGTTCATATTTTGATAAGACTCTGCTTCCGCTTGGTGACCAGCTTGCTATTTCTACTTGATGTGAACCGAAGTCTTTTACACTTCCAAGTATGGTAAATGATTCTGTTGTGAGTTTAAATGGACAAGAAGCGCATTCGATGACTGTTTTGTATGGGACGTAAGGATTTTCAGTATCAGATATTGGCTCTATTTGAACCATTGTTAGGGTTCCTTTGCATTGCGGACAAATCATGGAGCCACCAGTTTTGTCCCAAATATCTTTTAAAACGTCCATGTTTTTTTTGAAACTCATCTCAGCAAACTCCATCCATAATATGTACATGCTTCTTCCATATAATTGTTTTGGTCAAAATCATCTAAACATGATGTAAATAATCTTATTACATTGATGATTGATCTGGGATGTGAGGCGTCGTTGATGAAAATCATTACATTTCTTTCGGATTTCGGGTTAAAAGATGGGTATGTTACTCAGATGAAAGGCGTTGCATCAGGTATTTCTGATGCAAGACTTATTGATATAACCCATGAAATAACGCCGCATAATATTTTTGAGGGTGCTTTTATTCTTCGGTCGGTTGCCCCGTATTTTCCTATGGGCAGTGTTCATGTAGCTGTTGTTGATCCTGGCGTGGGTACTGAGAGGAAAGGTATTGTTGTTGCTACGAGAAAACATGTTTTTATTGGTCCTGATAACGGTCTTTTGATGCCTGCTGCTCACTTTTTTGGTGATTTTGTTGTTTATGAAATCACAAATAAAAAATACATGCTCGCCTCTTTATCTAATACGTTTCATGGAAGGGATGTTTTTGCTCCTGTTGCAGCACATATTACAACTGGTGTGTCTTTTGAGGAGGTTGGTAGTAGAATCAATGATTTTGTTGATTTGGATTTTGGATGTGGCAGAAGAAAGGATAACGTTGTTGTTGGGAAGGTTATTCATGTTGATAGATTTGGAAATGTTGTAACTAATATTTCATCAGATATTGTACTTAAGGATATAGGTTATAATAAAAAAGTTAAGGTCTTGATTGGTAAAAATACTATTGAGGTTCTTTTTGTTCGTTCGTATGGTTTTGTGAAAAAGGGAGATGCGCTTGCAACTATTGGGAGTAGTGATTTTTTTGAAATTGGCGTAAACCAAGGAAATGCTTCTAAAAAGTTGTCTGTTAAAGAGGGAGATATTGTAAAGGTTATGTTTGATTAGAATTTTATTATTGCATCGAGGAGTCCATGTGCATAGTTTATGCATCCAAAGGCTGTGAAGAAATCTTTTTTTTCTAGGTAGTATTTCGAGTCTTCGAAGTATTGAGTTGCTAGTTCTATTATTTTTTGATTATTTTTGGTGGTTTTTGTTTTTTTTATGTTTTCTTCAAACATTGTGATATCTTTTTGTATTCTTGTTTTTTCGTCCATGGTATCTGAGATGTGAGACCGTATTTGTGGTCATAAATTTTTTCCTTGTTTTGTGTTTTTTGTCGTTTTTTATCCGACATAATGTTTTGTCGTTTTTGAGCCGACAAAATGAAAAAGTATTTAAACTTATAAAATAAAGTAATTATATAAATTTAATAATATAATTTGGTGTAAAATAATGACAGGGCGCATGCTTCGTATAGACAAAAATTCCGAAAGAGCAGTACATGAATTACTGAAATCAAGAGCTGAATCAAGGATTTATATCTATCTCCTCAGAAAAAATGGGGCAAGAAGCGAAGAGATCATCAAAGGCACCAAACTTCATCCAAGTACAGTACGAGAACTTCTTTCCAAAATGCATGGGCAACAGTTAATTTATCGTGAAAAACTAAAAAATGACAGCATAGGGAAAAACCCCTATTTCTATCGAGCAGTTTCTCCTGTTAAACTTTTACAAAAAAAGGCAAAAGAAATCGAAGATAGGCTAAATAGAATTGCAAATCTAACAGGTAAAAAAGATAAAGACACCAAATACGTGAGAATAAAAATCTATAAACGAGACGGAAACGCATGAATACAAAAACAATTGCAAAAATCTTAGTAAAACAACCAAAAGCGGTTGTCATAGTGTTTACTATATTTACTGTAATTGTTGCCCTTCAGATCCAGAATGTGTATATGGTATCAGATCTCACCGGTTATCTCCCTAAAGATAATCCTTCAATACAGCTCTGGGAAGAAATCAATGAGGAATTCCAGATAGGATCAACTATCGTCATTTATGTCGAAGCAGATGACATACGGGATCCCTATGTTTTACGGGAGATGGATCGTGTCAGCACTAAAATTAACGCTTATGATCTTGATAAAGGTGAAAAAGATGGCATCGTCTCTGTAACAAGTATCGCTTCACTTATAAAAGATGAAAACGCAAAACCAAATATCCCTGGAGGCTTGGGGGGAACCGGAAAATTTGAAATCCCTGATGATAGAAACCTTATTTCTCGTTATCTTGCAAGAGCACTCATACAAGAAATGAAAGGAATTCTTTTTATAAACACCTATAAAATAGCAGTAATTGTCATACAGCTATCTGATGAGGCTGATTATCATGTCGTGCTTGATAATGTTGAAGCAGCTATTGACCGAGAGGCACGATATTCAGATATGATGGTAACCGGTCTTATTGCAATGCAGCAGGCAATCCAAAAAGAAAGCATGCAAAGCATGATGATAATTTTTCCTGTTGCAATACTATTTATTTCCATTGTAATCTTTTTCTTCAATAGAACAATAAAAGGAATCATCATCATCTTTCTACCATTGGCATATGCACTTGTCTTAACATTTGGAGTTTTTGGAATGGTGATGCCAGAGCTTACTCTTTTGTCAATTGCAGTTGTCGCTCTTCTTATTGGACTAGGTGTTGATTATTCCATTCATATACTTAATAGGTTTTCTGAAGAGGCTGATTTAGAGGACAAAATTGAGGTAGTTGAAAAAACACTCCGGTTTACTGGTAAAGCGGTGTTGCTCTCTACAATTACGACAATGATTGGTTTCGGGTCACTCATGGTGTCAAGTATGCCTCCAATGGTAACCTTTGGTCTTGGATGTATTATTGGTATTTTGTTCTGTTTTGTTTCTGCAACGATTCTTGTACCTTGCCTTGCGATCATATTAAAGTTTGAAAAGAAAGGTCGTGTGCATAACTGGTGGAGAATTGTTGCAAATATTGCTGTTGATAACAAAAAACGATTTGCAGTACTTGCATGTTTTTTTACTGTTATGTCTCTTGTTGTACTACCAAGCATAACAACTGATGTTAACTATTTTGACATGATTCCAGAAGGCGTTCCAGAAGTAGAAAAATATTTTGAATATGCAGATAATTTTGGAGGCGGAACCAACATCAACATGATTCTCATAGAGACAGAGCCTCAGGGTCTTACCTATCCTGAAACTATAGACGCTATCTATACTATGCAGGAGGAAATGAGAAAGACAGGTGCAACTGTTGCTTCAATTGCTGACGTATTAAAAGAAGCCTATGATATATTGGAAAGAAACACGATCCTAGAAAAACTTGCTGAATTTGCAAGTGCAGAAGAAATAATATTTGACCGGGTCGCAAGAGAAGGACTTGTTGATGATGATTATTCAAAGACTATTGTTTTTGTATATTTCCCTGTTGGAAAGAGCACTCGCGAGCTGGAGGTGTTGATAAATAAAATCAATGACATTGCTTCAAACACAGTAATACCCTATAACGGTCGTACTTCTAAATTAACCGGTCAAGATGCAATGAATGTGGAGATCAATAATCAGCTTTTAGATGAACAATTACGTTCTATGATTATTGCACTCTTAGTTGTCCTTGCGGCACTTATCGTTATATTTAACTCCTCCTTGTGGGGATTTTTAACGATGATTCCTGTCATGTTTGTTCTCGTTTGGGAACCAGGATTTCTTGTAATGCTTGATATCTCGCTTTCTGTTGTAACAATTTCTATTGCTTCTATTATGATAGGTATAGGTATTGATTATGGCATACATGTCACAGAAAGGGTTAGAGAAGAGATGGCTAAAGGAAAAGCGAAAAAGAAAGCGACAAAGGACGCTATTGAAAAAACCGGTCTTTCACTCATCGAAGCAGCTTGTACTACAATTGCGGGTCTTGCTTCTGTATATTTTGTTGATATTCCTGCAATACAACATTTCGGAACAATTGTCATTATTATGACTATTTCTTCACTTGTTGCTGCAGTGTTTATCCTACCGATCTTTTATAGTTTAAAATTCGTTAAGTAGGAAAAAAACCATAAAACATAAGTACTCACTGGGGTGCTCCTTATAACTACAAGAAATTAAATTGATTAAAATTTAAAAAAATAGGGAGTGTAGATAATTCTACAGTCCTAATAGAGTTCTTAGTATTGGAAATGCATTAGGGAATCGTTCCAGTATCATTTGAAGTAATGGATTAATTACTTGTTGGTTTACAGGCATTTCAACTTCCAAGGTAGCCCAGTCACTCTCAACATCATATTCATCTCT
>JAIWHQ010000012.1:0-16583 GCA_048629575.1 Thermoplasmatota archaeon
GAGCAGTATCCTGCTGCTCGACCAGTTCTTGGCCCAAGACCTTGTGGTCCAGTTCTATTTCCACCTGGCATATTTTTTTACCTCCTTTTATCTTTGAATGTAGTTTCCGCCTTGAATACGGATTGCATATCCATTTACCAATGCATCTACTACTTTTTTCCGGGCTCGTTGTAGGTCAGTCCATAGTGTTTTTCGTGAAACACCCATTTTTGCTGCCGCCTCTTCTTGTGTTAGATCTTCGAGATCAACAAAGCGAAGTGCTTCGAGTTCTTCTACACTAAGTATGATCGTGTTTGTGAAGGGTTGTTGCGGTCCGTGTGGTTTGAAGTATGTTGTTTCAGGGAGTTGTTCAATCCATCGTCTTCCCCTACATCTTCCACGTTGTCTTCCTTGTCCACGTCCGTATCCGGGCATGATTTTACATTCCTATATATTACACATATGCGAACTAATATAAATAGATTTCTATCACATGTTGAGTTGTCTCCTGGAATTCAGGCATCTTAATCAATGCAAAAAAACTTGAAATACTGGAGATGCAATTACTATCACGCTTTAGGTGAAGGCAGTGAAGGTAAACGACATAAACGTTGGGATATTAAGAATCGAAGGAACAAACTGCGAGCAAGAATCGTATGATTCTTTCAAAAGACTTGGGGCAAACCCTGAATTTGTGCACCTAAAGCAACTGCTTGGTATGGATTGCACTAAAGATGAAAAACGAGATATTTTTGATTATCAGTGTCTCATGATGCCAGGAGGTTTTTCAGCAGGTGATTATATCCGGGCAGGGGCTATTTTTGCGGCACGAATTAAAAGCAAACTGCAAAAAGATCTGTCGGAGTTCGTTTCTCAGGAATATCCAGTACTTGGGATATGTAACGGTTTTCAAGTGTTAACCGAGCTTGGATTGCTTCCTGGAGTTGATAATGTTGTTAGTGCAATTCCTGAGGCTTGTCTTTATCTTAATGATTCAAATAGGTTTGAATGTCGGCCAACGCTGTTGAAGCATGAGAATAATGGTACTTGTGTTTTTACATCAAAGATCCCTAAAAACGATATACGGTTGATTCCTAGTGCGCATGCAGAGGGGAAATTGTTGTTTCCGCAGGAGAAACAGGATAAGTATCTTAAAAAGCTAGAGGAGAATGATCAAGTCGTGTTTCGTTATGTAGATCCTGAGGGCAATTATGCTGGATATCCATGGAATCCAAACGGTTCTCTGTCAAATATTGCTGGTATTTGTAATCATATTGGTAATGTTTTTGGTATGATGCCTCATCCTGAGAGAACTTTTTATAGGCATCAGCATCCTGATTGGACGGCAAAGGGGCTAAACGAAAACATTGGAGACGGAAAAGCTATATTTGAGTCTGTGTTAGAATATATTTCTCGGAGGTTTTAATATGCCAAAGGTTGTAACATGTCTTTTGGAAAATAATGGAGAAATCCTTATCTTAAAAAGAAGTGAAGAGGTTGGAACATATCAAGAGTTGTGGGGCGGTGTTGCTGGCTTTGTTGAGGAAGATGAAGATCCCCGTGAAACTGCGGTAAAAGAAATTAAAGAAGAAGTAGGCATTGAAAAAAAAGATCTTTTATTGGTAAAAAAGGAAGATGCTATCAAATTCACTGATCTTTATGGAGGTAAATTGTATGACTGGATTGTGTATCCGTTTTTGTTTCATATTAAAGATAGAGATAAGATACAAATTGATTGGGAGCATACTGAATTTCGATGGGTTAAGCCTTCGGAATTAAAAAAGTATGACACTGTTCCACGTTTCAAAGAAATTGTTTTAAAAATATTTGGATGAAGCTTTTGGATGGGGAAGCGTGGAGGAGATGGTGAGGAGAGAGAAAAATGTTCCCCATCCGTTGACTATATATTAGTTTGTAAGTATATAAACTTTTTTATTAAAATAACAAATATAATCGTTTCGATAGATGGCTCCTAGCAATCATTCCCTATCGTCAATCAAATCTAACACATCTTCAATACAAGAAAACGTTTTTTCAACAGGCTGCGTCGTATCAATAATATACCAACCCCTTGCCAGATCTATAGCTTTCTCTCGAACTTTGACAAGCTCATCATACGTTTCAAACATCTCCCGCTCCTTTCGTCTTTTTATACGTTCTAACAACTCATCTGGCTCAGCATCCAAAAAAAACATATATTCAGAAGTAGGAACAAATCTCTCAAAAACCCCATACGTGAACTGTGCTAACCCTTTTGGAAGATACGCAGTACCCATCAGATAACGAACCAGGATGAGCGTATCACATTTCTGCATACGATAATACATTCTTAACGAACGAAGCACATCAAATGCATAGAAAACAGAAGCAATCAACCGATTAATCTTTCCCTTACCCAGTAGTGCTTTTTTTGCTTTCCGCCCGTAAAAATTATCAGACTCAGGATGAGAACGAATGATGACAATCTCACCTTTTTTCTCATATCTCTCTTTAATAAGATAAGCATGGGTGTCTTTGCCGACACCATCTAGTCCATCAACAATGATCAATCGCATTATGAAACCGCCATAATATAATAATACATAAACCAATATAAAAATGCAGCTATAAATGGAACGGAGAGGTTATCAAGACCTTTTGGAGTACAACCTTCAACAAAAGCTGTAACGATAGAAATACCAATAAGAGATAAAATCAAAATAAAAGTAAAAGTTATTTGATAATAAAAAAGGGCAATAATAAACAATAATAATGTAAAGAAAAACATAGCAATTGATCCTTCTAGACTTTTTGTATCATCAAAAATTGTATAGGTATGCTTTCCATATTTCACCCCAATTACTGAAGCAAAACCATCTCCATATGACATAGCTAGTATTCCAATCGCAATAATTTCTTTATGATCAAAGAAAAGATAGGCAAGAATCATCCAAGCGATAGCATAATAAACAAGGCCAAGACCATGCCCTGCTTCAGATGTTTTTCCTCTCATAGATTTAATTGGTGAATACGGACACATAAGAAAAGTAAACAGAATAAATGGTCCTGCTGCAAAAAATACCATAATTTCTTTAGTTTGAAAAATTGGTAACAGAAAAGCAATATTTCCCACCATTATATGAAGTATCTTTCTACTTGCAATCGGAAATTTTTTTGAAACAATCTTTTCAGTAAAAAGGAGAAGTACTGCAACATAGATATAAACAAGAATTACGCCAATGATATCATTTAGAAACATAAATTTTTCACCCCGCAAAAGCTCCAATTAGAAAGGCAAGAAGACCAAAAAAAATTGCAACCAACGTAAAAGTACGATAAAACTTCATATCTACCTGTTTCTTAAAAATCAACTGTAATGACGTACTCAGAAGAAGAATATCAGTTACAAAAACAAAGGAGAGATAATACATGTTTTGATAATAAAAACCAAAACTTTTCATAAAAAAAGGAAAAAAACTAAGAGCAATAGCAATAATGTAAAACGCAGCAGAAAGAATATTTGACGCACGAATTCCAATACAGATGGGAAACGATTTAACGCCTTTCTTCTCATCTCCCTCGTAATCCATAACATCCTTCATTATTTCCCTACCCACGCCCGTCAGAAAAGCAATAAATGCAATAATAAAAATCACTGGGGGAATATCAAAAGCTAACGTATCTTTTTCAAGTACTGCTGCTCCACCAAAAATAAATGGAATGGCCATTGTATAAGCGATATAGAAATTTCCAAGAAGCTTTATTTTCTTCATTTTCACATCATAAAGTATTGCAAAAACTGCTGTGATGAGAGCAATGATAAAACAGGTGTAATTAACAAAAAACGAACTCAGTATCCCAAGAGGGAATAAGATAAAAAACAAGTATAACGCAGTCTTGGGAGCAAGGTCCCCTCGGACAAGTGGACGATCTAATCGTTTATTTTTTTTATCAATCTCTAGATCATAGTAATCATTTAAAGCAAACGTACTTGCTTCAAGAAACAATGCAGTAAAAAAAGTAAGTATTAACTTATCAACAGGGGGAAAACCACTAAAGTCGTACAACATTTTTTGTGATATGACAGAACCAATAAGTATGGCAATAAAAATCATTACACCATGTTCAAGTCTCATCAGTTCCCATATCGCTTTTAGCTTTCTCATCGGGTACTGAAATAATGTGTTTTATTATAAACTTTTGATGGCAAAACTGCAATATTGCCATGGCAAATGAAAAAGAAGACGAAAACGACTAGATATCTGACACGGCGTATTTCTCCTCTTCAGTATCAACGTTAGATGCAGACATAATTCCTTTTTCATGTCTTTTGATGTTTGTTAGTTGCTTGAAAGAATGAACAAGGATGTTTCAGAAGTATTCTTTCAATTACAATAGCCTTTTTTCTGCATAGATGAATGCAATCTTATATGAGTTGAAAAATCATGTTTCTCATTGATGGTAAAATATGGATCAAGAAGAAAAAATGAGGAAATCAAAAGTAAAGTCAAAGAAATCTATGAAAGGTTCTGATAAGATCTATACACTATTTGTTTTTCTTCTTAATCGTATCAAGCGAAAACGATGCGACAGATTTAAAAATCTTATATTGAAATATTGCTCCTGCTATAAGATTCATATGATACGTGATAAGTCGAAATAAGAGAACAAAGATACCAATAAGTGATGAACCAATAAGTACCGTATAAAGCCCACCAACACCTAGTTCTGTCACACCTGAACTCCCTGGCGTAGTAGGCATCATAATTATAACAAGAAGTAAAACTTGCGCTGCATATGACTCAATGAAAAAAGGCTGCATACCTAGCCCTAAAAGAAGCATAGAAGGAATCATAAAACCAGTCGACCAATACAAGACCGTAAGAAAGCCTGCAATGATAAACGCTTTTTTCCCATCACCAAGGAAAAACACCATACTGTCATGAAAATTATCCACCTCAGTATTTATCCTATCAATTATTTTACTTCCTCTCTTCTTACCTTTTTTTGAAAAACGACTCAATTTATCGTTTATAAAAATCAAAAAAGACTTAGTTTTTTCAGGGTTTTTTATTGCATAAGCAAGTAAAAATACAACGACAATAAAAAAAACAACTCCAATAAGCAAACCGATTTTAATAAAACCAATATCAATACGCCCTCTTATAATAAAAAATGCAAAAGGAACACATATTAGAATAAACAATGCATCAATTAATCGCTCGCCAAGTACTGATGCAGTTGCAGAACCAAGACTTAAACCATTCTTATTCAAAAGATAAATCCGTACCGGTTCCCCTCCCGCCATAGAAGGAGTAATTCCTGCAAGAAAAAGATTTGCAATCACAATTCTTGTAGACTTCCATAAACCAATATGTACGTTTTTATCAATAGCATTACAAAGCACCTTTAATCGTATACCCCATAAGACCCACGTGAGAATATTTAGTAAAACAGCAGCAGCAAAAAACTCATATCGTATCGACGCTGTTGATAAATAATCAAACGTTGTTGCATCAATTGTAAAAATTAAAATAAGAAAAATAATAGAAATACTAAGGACTATACTAAGAATAATAGGAATCTTCATTGTTTTCTGTTTTTTTTCTGTACCTGCCACAAAGCGTTATTTTAAGAATGACTTATCTTACTTGCGGTCAGCAAAGGAACCAAGCATGCAGTCAATTTCAGCAGAGCAAATTCATTTATTCATCTGAAGAACTATGTCAAATCTTCCTTTATACAATCCTCCATGCGTCCAATTTGTCGCACGTGTCTGATCAACAGCTGTAAAATCATCTGAAAAAACTATATCTTTAAAATCACCTGAAACAGCAAATCCATCAAATAACAACAATCTTTCTACTCTCTTTTTAGATTTACTTCCAATAACTGGGAAAAACGTATGCCCAATAGATAGATCATGATTCAAAACCTTAATAATGAGAGGATCAAAAGAAATAACGAAATCATCACCTTTTTTTGTAACAGAAATAGTATATTCGATTCTATGGAGATCTGTCTCACAAAAACCAACTGCTGAATTTTTGTCTACTGAAACATCCCACTTTTTAACATATTTCCCAAAATGATGGATTTTTATCTCCTTATTTATCTCAGGTTCATTAACGCCTTTTAAAAAATACTTCACATCAAATGCTGACAAAATAAACTTCCCACGCCCTCCTCGTATCTGCTTCTTAATAAATCTCTTAATCCTATTTCCTAAGGAATATACATCTGGAAATGAAAACGAAATACCATACTCATTAAGCATACCACCTTTAAGGAAAATGATTTTACACTTTGCCATATCAAATCTCAGTATCTCTTCATCTTCATAAAAGGCAACAAGAACATCTTGCTTTTTTTCAAGCCTAATCTTATTATCAGAATCTTTAATTTTTTCATCAATTTTCTTTGTTTCCGATGTGAAAAAATGAGAAGAAGCATTCAAAAGCTCAACAGTAGCAAACGTCTGCTCCATAGGAAGGCAATACAGCCCTTCAAGAAATTTGGGGAACACTCCTTCACATAGACCACCATTTTTAGAAACCCACTTTACAGCCTCTTTATAGACTGCTTCTGCAGCTTTCTTCCATAACTTATCTTTCGTAGCACTATAGAGTCTGAGATATGTTGATACAACCCAGACGCTCTCATATGGAGAAAGACGTGGAGTAATTGAAAACGATATCGGATGAAAATCATATTTCAACTTCAAATTTTCTGTATCATAGAAATATAGCCAAGGAAGCGTATACAAAGCATACACCACGGCGTTATCACAATACCGCTTCTCTTCTGTAAGTTTATATGCGTCAAGAAACGCATCGATAATGCTAACAGCAGAAAATGCTTCAGCCTCATTAATCCCAATGTCTCTAAGCCCATTATAACAGATAGGATACTTGTTTTCTAGATAGTTTAATGCTTTTATTGCAGCGTTTTTCATAGACTTATCATTAAATCTCTTATATCCTAAAAGAAGAGCACGAACACATTCAGCAGTACCTCCATATGTCTCATAGAGATCAAGCTGTTCCGATCGAAATCGTATAACGCCTTCCTGACGAATCGCCATAGGCCATGAACCGTTATTGTTCTGTGTTGATAAAATATAATCAAGTGATTTTTCAACCAAATCTTCTAGTTTTTTATCATCGCAAAATTCAAGATATTTGAGGAGGTGAAATGAGATCGTTCCCTGACCACCAGGATACCCACCATACCCACAATCCATATAGAAAAAGCCTTCCAGCCCATTTTTTGTGAGATTTGTCATATTGTACCAGACAATACCTCTACCTTCTTTCAACCTAGTTTTATAAAGCTTTGGATTTTTAAACAAATCCTGCAATCCTTTGCTCCATAAAAGAAATTGCTTGTCTCCTGTTTGTTTATGCCACTTTGCAAAGTAATGCAATCGCACTGCTTCATAAGAAAGTAGAGAATAACTTGAATTAACAAATGTAAAACCAGGCGTTTCTCGCCATGGCAACTGCAGAAAAGACCCAGTGAGATGATCATATGATCTGAAAAGCGCTTGTTTCCCCTGTTCAAATGTCGCCTTTGCAGATTCTATTTTTACTTGTTTTGGCAGTTCTTTTTCAACATAAGTTTCTACTGCTTCAGTCCATTCCTTATATTTTCTAGTTTTTACAAAAAATTGAAATGAATCACCCGGTTTTAAACCCAGAGGAACCTTCTTTTTTTTACCCCTTCCAAGCCACGCATACTCTTTTTCCTTAAGATAAAACTCGTTAAAGAGATAAAACGATATGATATAATTCTCCTTATCTTCTGATAATGAAATAAAAGGAATCATTTCGTATCCGTTGGACTGAACCACCGGATCAAACTCAATACAGATACATTCATCCTGAAACTGTAAAACAACAACAGGCATCTTTACGTAATACAAAGACCGACAAAGGATATCGTTGTATATTTTATCAAGAATTTTCGTTGTATAATAGGTAGAAAAAGGATACGGAAGTGAGATGTCTTGTTCAAGAGAAAAACCATTTTTTGAATACCACATTCCACCGATAAATGCATAGCACAACGGCTTTTTTTGTATCTTTATCGTTTTAAGGTTAAATGCTTCTGCATTAGTATTTACTGTAAATACGTTGTTTTTAAGTGAAAGCTCTTTTCCTGATGATTCTTCAACATTCATATCAGCACAGATAATACGTTTCTTTTAATAAAAAAATTGGTACCGCTTCACTCACTATTATGCATTGCCGATACGTCAACGTTAGAGAAGACTTTCATACAGTTTTATAATACGCTTGATCACAACAGAAATATTTTTTTCAACAGTAAGTGCCTTTGCTGACTTAACCAGTTCTTTTCCTTTTTCTGGATGATCCATCAGAGTAGAGATTGCTTCTACGTATTCTTCTGTTGTCTCTGCCTTTATACACTGCTCTTTATCTTTCACCCAGCTTAGACCTTCAACTTTACTTGTAATTATCGGAAGATCAGAACACGTTGCTTCTAAAATAACAAGACCCTCGGTTTCAATCATAGTGGGAAACAAGAAGATATCCATACCTGAATAGGCCGCCTGAATATCATCGACATATCCAGTTATCAAAAGATTCTTTGGATGATGAGTTTTCAGTCGTTCAAGATATTTATAATCTTTAAGGAGACGACCATAGACATTTTCACCAATCCAAAAAAACTTCACATCAGAAAGCTTCTTTGCCGCATCAACAACAACATCTAATCCTTTTCTTTTCGAAGGAATCCCCACGCATCCAACAACCGTCTCCCCGTCTTTTATATTATAATCTCTTCGAAATTTCTTTCGTTTCTCCTCTGATCTGCTAAATTTATGTGTATGTATCCCGTTACTCTCAACAACTATCCTGCTTTTTACCCCCATCTTTTTTACACGGTTTTTTGCAAATTCAGAGGGACAAATCAAAAGATCTGCCTGATTATAAACAAAAGTGAGATATTTCTCAAATAAACCTTGAATATATGTTCCCCCCCGATAGAGAAGACTCATCTCATCAGGCACCGTATGGGTTGTAATAACAACAGGTTTTTTCTCACGAATTGCCTTTACAAGAGACAATGGCCCAAAGGAATGAATGTGAAGGATATCATATCCTTCTTTTGCATTCATCACCACATCCACTCCTTCTTTTTCAAGACCTTCCATAAGTCCCTTATATCCAGTAACTATCCCTGTTGTTTTAATATTTGTAAGCTCAATTTCAGTGAATATATTAATCTTCATTGCAAATGCTTCTCCTCAACTCTTGGGATAATGGGAAATTACTGTAGTCCATTTTAATTTCTGTTCAACTCTTTCTCTTTTTATCGTATGATGATATTTTAGAAACAATTTATGTTACTTGCGGTCAAAATATTATGACATAGTAAAAAAACTTATGTGCGGTCAAATGTTACGCCATAGCCATTGTGAATCCATGAAGAGACTGCCACTTAAGAAATATTTATCAACAATGCGTTACGCTTTTATGAATTATAAAGCAAATGATAGCATTTACCCGTTTTACGCCTCATTTAAAGTGACCCATAAATGTTCTCTAAAATGCAAATTCTGTAATGTATGGATGGAGAAAACCAAAGATCTCTCTAAAAAAGATGTCTTCAAAGTATTAGACACAATAGGTAACTCAAGCATCATCCTTGTAAGTCTTGAAGGCGGAGATCCTCTGATGAGGAAAGACCTTGGAGAAATCCTTGAGTATGCCTATAAAAAACCATTCTATCTCTTTTTTACAACAAACGGAGATCTCCTCGATAAAAGACCTATGGTGGAATATGGTAAACACATTGATTATCTTCATATAAGTATTGATGAAGAGCATGATAATTTAGATTTTTTCGAAAGACTTGAAGAATTTCAAAGCTATGGTTCAAAAATATGTATTCAGTCAGTTGTCACAAAAGAATCCCTTAATACAATAGAAGAAAAGGTTCAGAAAGTTTACAATGCTGGGGCACGAATGGTGATTATGCCTGCAACTCATTTAGATGGAACAGATGATTTTTATCCTGATCCTAAAAAATTCCGAGAAGAAATACTCCGGCTTAAAAAGAAATATATCAATACCATAACCACACCAAATGGATATCTTGATAACATCAACAAATCACATGGTTGCTCGGCATCCTCAGTCATTATTGACTCTGATGGAGAATTGTTTTATCCCTGTAGAACTATTGGTAAAAGACATTTTAATTTCACCAACGGATCATTTATGGAGTTTCTAAAAACAGACGAGGCAAAAAAGGCAAGACAAGACATGAAAAAATGCAATCGCAGTTGTGGCTGGTATCAATATTTTGCAACTGATGTGTTCTCGTCACCTGCTTCATTTCTTTCTTCGTTAAGTCCGTATCTTTTCAAATAAAATACTCTTCAATATATGCCCAATTAACCTTATACACTTCTGTCCAGGATTCTTCTTCTGTATCTGGATTTATTGTTGCGTTTCTATAAACAAGCTCAAACGGTTGATTTGAAAATTTTTCATATGATTCATTAGTCATATAGAAGATTTCCCCAAAACCAACATGCACTACTCTCTCTGTTAATATGTCATCGATAAGTACATGGGTGATTCTACTATAGTTTTTCCCGATTCCTTCGAGTTCAAAAAGACAATCAACAAAATCCTCTGCAACCCAAATGATACTTGCCTCGTCGACTGTCGTGTTAAATCCAACAGCCTCAGTAACTCTTGCAAGACGATGATCAGAAGCAATAACCGTTCGGTTTTTGTCTAAATTTCTCTCCATCCAATCAATACATGCTAGATCTTCATCTGTTATTACTTCATAGGAGGCATTTAGTGCTACATGAGAAGGATACACAGAAATTGCATTTGCAGTAACAAGAAAGAGAATGACGGCAAGATAGATGATATTTCGTTTTTGCAGAAGACTTGATTTTTTAAAGAAATAAATAGCAGGTTTTTTAGTGGAACGAATATTTTTTGTAAAACTAGAGATTTTTTCATAACGCAGATTTAAAAAAATTGCACTAATGCCAAAAATTGCGATAATACTCAATGGAGCCATCATGTATTCAAGATGCCTATGAGGAAAGAGTGCTGCACTGTTTGTCACAATGCTAAATACAAATGAGAAAACTATTGCAAGAAGCCAACCTCTAATAAAATGACCATTTTTCTCCAGTCCTACATATCGGAAACCTGCAATGGCAAATCCAAAGACCAGAAGTAGCGGTATGGAATAAATGATTGATAAGGGTGTGAAGCTAAAGTTTGTCCAAGGGAGTTTTACAAGAGAAAAAAAAGCCATAGCGGAAAGGCAAATAATCATAGTCAAAGAAAACTTAAGTACGGCAGATTTCACAGAGGGTTTTTTCTTTTCTCTAAATAAGTTGAGTTTTCTCTTCAGCCAAATAATACCAAACATCAAAAAAACCCCAAGATAAAAAAGAAGTATCATGTACTGGGAACTAATATGAATTGAGCCGAGTTTAAGCCCGCTTTTCATAAAACTTTCATACACAGGTGTTGCAACAATCATCCAATAAGAAAAAATAATGCCACTAGCCAAAATTATGTACACAACATCTTTTTTCAATGAAGATGCCCATTCCCTGATACTTGCGTTTTCAACAAATACAATCATTAGTAAAGATATAAGGTAAAAATACGTAGTCAGATGATGAGACATAACAAGCAGAATTGTTGAAATGGATAGGGGAATAATGTATCGCGTATCCTGTCGATATTTTATAAAAAAATACAATGAAAGCATCATAAAAAAATGGCCGACCGTAAGTGGTGAGGCATGACTTGTTTGATACACATGAAAAGGCATAACAGCAAATAAAAGCATGGAGAGAAGCGCCTTTTTTTTATCACCAAGAAGTTCATAGATGACAAAGTAGAAAATAAGCACAGAAAGGCCACCAAAAATTGGTGCAATTTTCGTCATAATTGTGAGTACATCAATTCCAGTGAGCCAATGCATGCCTCCTGTGATGGCATATAATACGGGGAAATATTGATAGGAGCTCCCCCACCCGCTATATGGATTGAATAGGTCCTGATTTTCTACAAGAGATTTTGTAAGCCCATAATATATTCCAAAATCACAACCCCAAGCAGCATTAGTCCATGCGGGAATAGAACGTATAATTATTGCTAGAGCTGTCACTACAATGATCCAGAAATACCAATTTTTCACAATCTTCCGAGGTTTAGGTATCACCATCAGCATCTCTCACCGAATTACTTAAAAAAATGAATGTGGCAGCTATATATATTGTTTTTCATTAATATTTATTTGGAAAAAATTTATCCGAATCTAATGAATTATATTCAATATGTTTTCTACGGTCTTATTTACGTTACAAGCTCTTGTGATCCCTTTTGTTTTTTTCGCAATTTCAATATCTTTTTTTACATTTACTTCATCTTGTCTTACTGAATAAAACGTACCTATCATGTTATGATACTCTCCAAGATACTCTTGTTCTATCTGGCCTGGTGTAGGAATAAGTAATGCCTTTGCCCCAATTACTCCAAGATCCATTATTGTAGAATACCCCGATCGAGCAATAACTAGTTTTGCCCTATTCAAAAGATATTCTCTATCTTCCTTTGTTAGAAACGAATATGTGGTAATATTTTCCTTCTCTATTTTGGATATCTTCTCTGATTTTCCCAGAGTCATCACAATATTGCCGGTTAGATCCTGAATCTGCGATGATAATTTTTCCTCCAGCATACTTCTCTGCGGTTCAGGGCCAGAAATTGATATCAGATAATCAACATCTTTCTTACACGTTTTTTTAGAAAAATCAGACAGAGCACCGACGTAATGAAGCATATTTTCATCTATTTTTTTAAGATTGTGAGATAAATCACCAGAGAAGCTATCCTCTCTGTAGTCAGGTACTATTACTCCTGAGAATCTTTTGAAAAAAAACTGGTTAAAAAGTTCACTACCCGTCTCAAACATACTTATCCTAAGAGGATTCATAATGCGCATTTGATGAGAGATAAAAAAAGAAGGAATCTTCCTGCTATACATGTCGTATCTACCATCAGAAACGATGAGATCATATTTTTTCTTCTCGAGAAGTCTGTTGAGCTTAATGAGACCTGACTCGATTCTCTTGATAAAAAGTGGCCAATATATCATGCTTTTTGCCATGAATTGCCTAGCATTTTCCGAGAGAAGCATTGGATAATCAACAATATCAACATAAGAAGCATTATCGCCTAGCTCCTTTTTCAATAAATCAAGAGACCGCCCGTTTGATATAATTGTGAGGCTGTTGTTTTCATCCATCAACTTTCTAATTACTGGTAACGACCGTGTCGAATGTCCAAGTCCCCATGAGCAAACTGCATATATGATTTCCATCGTAATTTTTGTATTCAACCAGACGTTAAATAACTAACTGGATAGCATCTTTTTATATGCGAAGATGTATTTGCATGAGATGCCATGAACTTTAAACAAAAACTTACTGCTATCTCCCATAACAACAACAGCCTAGTTTGCATTGGTCTTGACGTTGATAAAGAAAAAATGCCTAAATTTTTGTTTGAATCAAGTAAACACCCATATTTAGAGTTCAACAAATCAATTATTGATTCCACTAAAGATCTTGTTTGTGCATACAAGTTAAACATGGCTTTCTATGAGGTTTTAGGAACAGAAGGTTTTGAATTGTTGAAGAAAACAATCAAACATATTCCGAAAGATGTTGTCGTTATTTTAGATGGAAAACGCAACGATATCGGAAACACTGCGCGTAAATATGCACAGACATTATTTGAAACCCTGTCTGCTGACGCGATAACTGTCAACCCATATCTAGGAAAGGATGGAGTTGCCCCGTTTTTAGAATATAAAGATAAATGTAGTTTTATTCTCTGCCGAACCTCTAATGCTTCAGCAGGTGATTTCCAGGATCTTGCCGTATCTGAAACTCTGCTTTACCAAATTGTTGCAAAAAAGATTAAAGAATGGAATGAAAATGATAATTGCGGTGCAGTAGTCGGTGCAACATATCCCGAGGAATTAAAGACGATACGAAGTATTCTTGGTGATGAAATACCGATTCTTATTCCTGGAATTGGAAAGCAGGGCGGGGATGTTGAAAAAACAATAAAAAACGGAACAAATTCCAAAGGGAAAATGGCAGTTATTAACTCATCTCGCGGCATCATTTTTGCAGGAGATGATGAAGATTTTGCAACAGTTTCTCGGAAAAAAGCAATATCTCTTCGGGATGAAATTAACAAATATCGATAAATTCGTGCGAAACGTTAATTAAGTGTTTTTTTTATATTATTTTTACCTTGGTTCGAAGAGCTCCATGATTCGATGATTGGAGAAGCAAGATCAAGGTGACAAATTGATATCGATAAAAGGGTCCCTCTCCGATCGAACCGACGCAATGTCAAGATGTGAAAAAGAGGACAACCACGATATCAAACATCTGTCGCGATATATGTTGTAGTTCCAATTCCACTGCTGCTTTACCGGAATGGCTCTGCAGCTACACCCAACACCTCTATGTTGTTGGGTGACAGCGACAAAAATTTTTAATAATTGTAAAATGATGCAGCAGATGCAATTATTTTAACATATTTTTTCCTTTGGGAGATGAAGTTATTCAAGGTCCTACATCAATAATTACAGTTCCAAAGTTATTTGCTAATTTTGGATCTGTGATAGTTTTAGAAGATATTTGCACAGAAATTGGTATTTGACTAAAGATGATTCCAAAATAGAAAAAGAGAGAATTGGGGAGAAAGAACTGAATTTAATTTATACATATCATCCACCATCCGTCGTGGTAAATAATTTCGTCTCTCCACTGATCACAGTAATACCATATCGAAGTTGAGCTTTGAATTCGTAAGTGGTTTCACCATCTAAATTTGGAATATTCGCATGGTAGGAGTGTAAGCCTTGCTTTGGGCTCCATGAAGTGTTTGTCCAGTTTCCCTCGCTCTGCTTTTTGTACGCAAACCGTACATCACCAGAACCATAGTCCTTGAAATCATAAAACATGTTTAGCGTCGCAGACTTATTGTCGATATGAGTAGCATTCAAAGTAGTAACAGTTGGAGTCATATCCGTTTCTCCTTCGTGAAGAACGCCTATAAATAACGCAGAATGGCTATCCACATCAGTAATTAAAACCCTAACCTCTTGGTTCGCAATACATCCTACTGAATGTTTCAATTTTTCACCTATATTCCACCGTCCATCGTCTTTAGATGCACTATCCAAACAATCTCCGACTATTGTACTATTTGTTGAATCACCTACAGTCACAGAGAGTAACGAAGATAAAGACAATGAGTCTCCACCGCGATGCGTCAATGTAATATTTGTTCCTTCCATTTTTCCAGTAATTGTCACAAACGGCTGAGGAATATCAGACGGAGGTGTTAAAACAATGATATAGATTCCAGAGAAAACCACCACAACAAGCATCAACAGTAAAACAGTTCCAACTATCTCAGATACTGCATCATCTGTTCTTTTAATTTTCATGATATATCTCTGTATCGATTTTCTCATATTTCACCTGAAATGAATCAAATTTTGCCCCATAGGTTCTCAGGAAGGCGAATTGTTTTGTTTCTATCTTATTTCTATTCAATCCACCCTGGACCTATCTGGGCAAGAATATTTACGATTTTTAGAGTGATATCAACATCAAGAGCAGAGGCAAATTCTATTTTTATCCCACCATCGGTTGTATTTATCCAAAAATCACTGCCTTCATTTAGTCCTTTTATCGAGAACGTACTATTGATAAACATGTTCCAAGCATTTTGATAAGATGTATTCAAGGCAATACTCTGAACATCTGTAATATCAGTAACGTTAGCATCTGAGAATTTTGTCTGTATCGGATATGTACCATATCCACTAACAGATACTTTTTCCCCAATGCCCAAAACGTTTATTGCATCAAATGATAATTTAACTTCTGGATCAGAATACATCACATCAAAAGATGGTATTATAGACATTACATCTCCCTCATATTGACTAGTTATCACGGCTCCCAATTCATAGATGCAGGATTGATCAAGAAAATATACATTTTCTGATGAGTATTTTATCCTTCCAAGTGAAATTTGAGTTGAGTTACCATCAGTTGTCGTTACATTAATCCCTGAATTCGATGAAATACCAAGAAATCCAAATGACCTACTTGATTCAAGAAACGGTAATTCTTTGTTACCTAGAATTATTGAAGTGGATACAGGAGTGTCTTTTTCTGTTAATATTTGCAGATCTATTGCAAATTTTAGCATGGAAAACCGATCCAACACCTCATCCATATGTTCAGCTTCTTTTTGTTCCATCCATCTGGGCACATAAAATGATTGTACAAGCCAAATAACTGAAAGTGCTAATCCCACCATTAAGACCGCTACAACAACTCCTACTGTTGCTTCATTCGCATTTCGAAGCGTGTTGATATTTTTCCTAAATCCTTTCATTTTTCCACCTTGACTTTTATTCATTTACAATTTGGACTTCATGGCTTTATGAGATTAAATTGATCGACAACATCACCTATAGCAAGGGGCGTACCATATAGTTTAATCTCATCA
>JAIWHQ010000013.1:0-16106 GCA_048629575.1 Thermoplasmatota archaeon
TTCTTTGTCCTTTGACATTTTATTAACACCGTATTGGTGTATGCCAATGCTCTTAATAAATGTTTGGTAAGAGTGCTCTCAAATTATATTGTTGGTATCGATCAATGCTCTCTTCGCATCTCTTATTTTTTAACCATAATAATGATCAGTATCTTTTGAATCATCTTTTTTATCGTCCTCTTTTGCATCTAAAATATCGATTGCAAGTATTGCATGTAACGCAACAATACGTATTTTCCCCTGCATATCTCCATGGCGTTCACTAAGCTCGATTTGCATACCTCCTTCGTCAATACCGATAGAGGCAAATCCTTTAAACACACCCTCAGTCTCAAGAGCTACGTCTCTTCCACCAATTGAAATTACTTTATATCGAGATCCTTCTGTGAGTTTTAATTCATCTTTTTTAGTCATGTATTCCCTTCCTTTCTTTTTCTAACAATGTTTGCAGATGTTCTACGGTCTTACCGTAATTTTCAACTGCTACTTTAATATGAGCCTCAACAAAATTCCACGCTTTTTGAAAGTTTCCATATCTCATGCAATATGCTTTCTTATTTTGCTTTGTTATCTCATCAAAAATCTGAACCTCTTCAAGAATGTCAAAACCTTTCAGCTTATTAAGATGACGATACACCGTAGGTCTTGATGTGTTAAGTTCTGCTGCAATCTCATCAACAATCCATGCTTTTGTAGGATGTTTTAAGAAAAAATCTGCAAAAATCCTATACGGTATCGTAGGATCTGAACCTTTGGAGAGATAACCGATTTGTTCAAAAAACTTTTTTGCAGCACTATCTAAATCCTCATCACCTATTAATGGAGTATTACTTACTATTTGCATTTCAAATGTCATAACATCATTCCTCACAGCTGAATAGCACATTCAATTTATATTATTTATTTAACTATGGAAAGGTAAACAGGCAAACAAGTATAATAGAATGCTTAAATTCATATGATGGGGAGATAGTTGTCAATTTCCCATTTTGTAACCTGCATTCGATATTCTTCCCATTCCTTACGTTTCACATGTAAAAAGTTATTGAAGATATGTTCACCAAGTGTTTCTCGTAGCAACGTGCTTTCCTCCATAAAAGAAAGTGCATGTCCAAGACTTTCAGGGAGATGTCTAACACCATATTTCTCCCGTTCCTGTTCGGATAAGGAGTAGATGTTTTTTTCAACAGGTGCTGGTGGTTCAATTTTGTCTTCAATACCTTTGAGTCCTGCAGCAAGCATAACGGCAAATTGTAGATAAGGATTACCTGAAAGATCAGGGTTTCGTAGTTCACAACGAGTGCCTTTTCCTCTCTTTGAAGGAATGCGAATAAGAGCGCTTCTATTTCGATTGGCCCATGAAATATACGTTGGTGCCTCATATCCTGGTATAAGCCTCTTGTATGAGTTCACAGTAGGGTTTAGTATTGCATTCATTTCTTTTACATATTTAAGTAGACCTGCAATAAAGAAACGTGCAATATCACTTAACTGATTTTTATCAGACGGATCATAAAAAACATTCTCGCCTTTTTTTGTAAATAGTGATTGATGCGTATGCATCCCTGAACCAGCTGCACCAAATATTGGCTTTGGCATAAATGATGCATGCAACTCATGTTTTGTAGCAATTACTTTTGTAATATATTTAAGGGTAATCACCCGATCTGCTGTCGTAACTGCATCGGCATAATGAAAATTGATCTCATGTTGACCTGCTGCTGCTTCATGATGAGTAGTATACGTATGTATCCCCACTTCCTCTAAGGCAAGGGAGATGTCTGCTCTCACTCCTTCAGCAAGATCTCGATGTGAAAGATCAAAATACCCCGCATAATCATTCGGAGTAAGCGTTGACTCTTCCCCATTTTTCTTAAACAAAAAGAATTCACATTCAGGGCCAGTATTGTAAATGTAGCCTAATTCTTTTGCTTTGTTTACAACTTTTTCCAAAATATATTTTGTATCCCCAATAAATCTCTTGCTGTTTGGCTCGTAAATATCACAGTTGATTTTCGCAGTTATTCTTTTTTCAATGCCTTCTGGAAGAATGACAAAACTTTTTGGATCAGGTTTTGCGATTTTATCCGACTCTTCAATGGTTGCATATCCTGCAATTGATGATGCATCAAAAGGCATCCCCTCATCAAAAGCCTCTTCCAACCTACTTGCGGGAATAACGATGTTTTTTGGTGTACCAAGTATGTCGACAAACTGTAGTCGAATAAATACTACATTTTTCTCTTGTACTAGATTTAGCACATCATCTTTTGTTTTTATTTGAAAATCCATCATCATACCTCCATTTTCCAAAAAAATATCGCATTTTGATGAATGCATTTTCTCATTTTAATAGTTACTGGAAGTTACAACATGTCATTGCGATTTAAAATCATTATTTTCCAATGGAAGGAACTGTGAGGCTTCCTGATGGCATCACAACAATTCTTGGTTGTCTCCCTTTAGATTTGATTGTTTCTATTGCATCATTAACTGCAGATTGTATATCTGAATAAGGTTTCATTAGAGATTTTTTAATGATTTTATCATCAATATCTGTCACAGCCCACATCTGAGAACGAATGCCAATCTGCGCCATTTTTCCTGCCTTATGATATCCAAGTTTGTATTCATCGTCAATGAGATTAAAAACATCCTGATGCGTATCGGCCTGAGATAATAGATCCAAAAAAGTAGCTTCTCCAATGCCATCACGACATTTTGAAACAAGAATAATGATACCATCATCTTCCAATGCAAGTTTCCCATTATCAAGTGCTTTTTGAGACTGATATAAATCAATATCCATAGGATACGGAGCCACTGTCAACACGATGTTACCTCTCTTTTTTAATGGAACACAAAACACCTCATTTGCATAGGTAATAGCTGCATCAAATGATTGAATCAGATCCCCAGCGGTTACTGCATAAATATTGTGATCTCCTGTAAGCACGGTTTGTATTGAAAAAACATTGATGTCCTTTAAAACATTCATTGCATCTATCATATCCTGGTTTACTGGATTGTCATCAAGTGCTAGAGATCTTGCATCATCACTAAGCGCAAGCTTGTGATTCATTTCAATTGTTTTATACGAAGCAACACCAGGAAGAAACGATTTTCTACCGCCCGTATATCCTGCAAAATAATGGGGTTCAACACTGCCAATAACGACAACATTTCCAATTTCAGAAACCATCTTATTAATGTACATTTCCGTTCCATTCTTTGACTTTCCAAGATACGTCATATCTTCTTCTTTTCTAGCATCATGAGCAAATATTTGATCTTTAAATGTATCATAGGATTTTCCAAATATAAACCGATATTCCTCCTCAGTTGGTGCCCGATGAACTCCGGTTGCAATGAGAAATTTGACATCAGGATGAGATGAAAAAATAGGAAAAAGATAGTCAAGTATCTTTGAAGTGGGAGTAGGCCTCGTTGCATCATTAACAATGACGAGTAATTTTTCTGTTTTTTTTGCAAACTGTTCAAAGGATTCTTTTCCAATCGGATTTTTTAGTGCCTTTTCAATAATTTCATCTTGATCTTTAACTATAACTTTATTTGGAACCAGTACTTCACAAGGCTGAGATATTTTTACATTGATTTTTTCCTTTCCATATGGTATGTCTACTTGCATATCTCTCATCATAAATTGACTGCTTAAAAATCTAGCGTAGGACAATGGATACCTAATATTTATAGGGTAAGTTTTTATTCCCTCTTCGATGAAAAACTTCCAGGTTGCAATAATTGGAGGAGGTGTGATTGGCTCTGCAATTGCTTGGGAGTTATCAAAATATAAAGTTGATGTTGTTGTTTTTGAGATGGGAAGTGATGTTGCATCTGGTGCAAGTAAAGCAAATAGTGGTGTTATTCACAGCGGCATTAATTCTCCAACAGACTCCCTTAAAGCTCGTTTTTGTGTTGAAGGCAATTCAATGTTTCAGACACTTGCTGATGAATTAGGGTTTCAACTCAAGTGGGTTGGGAAATGGATAATAGCAAAAAACCAACATGAGGAAAAAGAACTGAACCGTCTTCAGAATGTAGGCATTGAAAACAACGTACCATATCTAGAAATAATAGATGGATCAGAAGTTGAAAAAAAAGAGCCGAAGGTCTCATGTTACAAAGCATTATGGGTTCCAACAGCAGGGATCATACTTCCATATGAATTTACTATTGCTCTTGCAGAAAATGCTGCAGAAAATAATGTTAAATTTATACTTGAAACAAAAGTTATAGGACTGAAGAAACAAAGAAACAATTTTGAGATACTGACAGACAAAGGTAACTTTCAAGCACAAATTGTTGTAAATGCAGCTGGCCTTAATTGTAGAGAAATAGTTTCTATGGTGGAAGAGCCAGATTTTCAGGTATACCCATGTAGAGGTGAATATCTAATTTTAGATAAAAATTATAGTTCTTTGATAAACTCAATGATATATCCCGTACCAGTAAAAGAATTAGGTGTACTTGGTGTTCATATTACGCCAACAATTGAGGGAAATATTCTCATTGGACCTAGTGCAGAGTTTATTGGTGATGCTGAGGACAAGAGAACCACTAAGGAAATGATGAACACATTACTTAAGGAGGCAAAAGAAATAATCCCGGCCCTGCCAAAAAAAGCAGTAATTAGTGCATATTCAGGGATTCGCTGTAAACTTGCTTCTGAAAAGTCTGGTGGATGGGCTGATTATCGGATAGAAGAAAGCAAACATACAACTGGTTTGATAAATCTTCTGGGTATAGAGTCACCTGGTCTTACTGCAGCTCCAGCAATCGCACAAGAAGTAATGAAAATGATTTCTAAGCATATGGAGTTACAGAAAAAAAATAATTTTAAATCAAAAAAAGGAAGAAGAAAACGATTTTCTGAAATGTCCGTAAAAGAACAGACAGATTTAATTAAAAATGATGAGCGGTGGGGCAGAATTGTCTGCAGATGCGAACAGATTACAGAAGCAGAGGTGATTAATGCGCTTTCTAATCCTTTGGGTGCACGGTCTCTTTCTGCAGTTAAGTACCGTTGTAGGGCAGGTATGGGTCGATGCCAAGGTGGTTTTTGCACTCAGCATATCGTACGAATTATGGAAGAACAGTTCAATATTGGCATCGATGATATGAAACTAAAATCACCTAAATCTTATCTGTTTGAGAAGAGAACACGAGAGGTAAAAGATGATTAGCAAAAGTGTGGATGTAGCAGTTATCGGTGGTGGACCTGCTGGTCTTGCTGCTGCTGTATCTGCAAAACAGCATGGAGCAAAACGTGTTGTTATCATTGATAGAAATAGTTGGCTTGGTGGTATTCTTCCGCAGTGTATTCATGATGGTTTTGGTGTGGAAGAAACTGGAGTGTCTCTGACTGGACCTGAGTATGCAGAAAAATATGTTGAAATGGCAGAAAAACAAGACATACAAGTGTTGAAAGAAACCATGGTGTTACAGTTTGATAAAAATAAAGAGATTATTGCTGTAAACAAGAAAGGAATGCATAAAATCAAAGCTGGTGCCATTGTTCTTGCTATGGGCTGTAGGGAGAAGACACGATGGAATGTGATGATTCCTGGGTCACGTCCTAGTGGTATCTATACTGCAGGGGTGGCTCAGTCATTCATTAATCTTTATAACATTATGCCAGGAAAAAATGTGATAATCCTTGGATCAGGAGACGTTGGCCTTATTATGGCACGGCGTTTGAAGTTTGAAGGTGCTAATGTTTTAGGGGTTGTGGAGATTTTGCCGTATGCGAGTGGTCTTCCAAGAAATGTTGTTCAATGTCTAAATGATTATGATATACCTCTTTTTCTGAATCATACAATTATTTGCATAGAAGGTAAAGAGCGGATTGAGCAGGTAACGATCGCACAGGTCGATGAACACATGCACCCGATTGCTGGGACGGAGAAACAGATTCAGTGTGATACGCTTCTGCTCTCACTTGGTCTTACTCCTGAAAATGAGCTATCTAAGAATGTTGGTATTGAGATTGATTCGGTTACTGGTGGTCCTATTGTTAATCAAATGTTGGAGACAACTCTTGATGGCGTATTTGCCTGTGGAAATTGTTTGCAGGTGTATGATACGGTTGACACGCTATCTATCGATGCAAAAAGAGCTGGAAAACATGCTGCAGAAAAAGCATCCCTCCAAAAAAGAAAACAAAAATCAAATATTAGAATTATTCCAGGAGACGGGGTTCGATATGTTGTTCCACAACTAGTTGACAAATCTGGAATGATTCCTCTGACATTTCGAGTTGAAAAACCCAAAGAAAATACAATTCTACGTGTACTGACTGGAGATGAAGAACTGCTGAGAAAAAAAATGCGTTGGGTGAATCCAGCAAATATGGTTAGAATTGAGGTGGACATCTCTGCTGAAATAATTGCATCTGCACAGAGCTTAGAGGTGACAGTTGATGGCTAGCGAAAAAGAAATCACCTGTATAATTTGTCCTATTGGATGTAAAATACTAGTGAGAACTGATGGAACAGAGTTAGAAGTTCTCAGAGGATATAAGTGTAAGAAAGGGATTGAATATGCAAGAAATGAGGCGCTTGATCCGAGACGAATGCTGACAACTTCCATTCTTGTAAGAAATGGTGATTGGCCGCTTGTCAGTGTTAAAAGTTCAAAACCTATCCCAAAAGAAAAAGTGTTCTCTGTTTTAGAAGAGATAAAAAGAATCGATATAAAAGCCCCTGTTAAATCTGGGCAGGCAATCCTAAGGAATGTTGCAGATACAGATATAGATATTATTGCAACTAAAACAGTTAAGAATGTTGAAGTCAATTAAACTTTTAAATTTACAAGATAAAGGATATTATCGACCAACCTACTAATGTGTTAGAGGATGTATAGTTTTGTTAGTATAAGGATTCCCATACCAATTGCATATGAGGGGATTACGACCCTCCAAAGCTTATTCGGAAGTACGCGAACCATATAAGGTGAGACTAGGGCAGCTAGAAAACCTCCAGTAACTATTGATGGTAAAAGAACATAATCTATGGTTACACCATATTTGGAAATCAATAAGAACATCGCTACGCCCGCAATACATACGAGACCTTCTGCTAGAGAAACTATGGCAGTAGCGGTTTTTTCGTAAATACCTGAGAATATTTGTCCCATCATAACAACTGGTCCATAGCCTCCCGCTCCAATTCCTTTATTGAATCCTGCTAAAGCTGCAAATCCAGCGAGTAATTTTGGTCTGAAAGTACCGCCTTTATTCTTTAATCGTATCATCCCAATGATCCCCATAATGAGTACAAGTATTGCTACATATGTCTTTATGACAGTTTTTGGAAGTCCTATTGCAAAGTATGTAAGAAAAACAGAGGATAATATGGCTAGACAACCTATTCCTGCTATCATAATCATTATCTTGGTCTCTTTGTTAAAGGGTCGTCTTATGGAAAACTTCACATTTTCAAATTCATGATGGAAAAATCCAGCTGTTAATCCTGTGATTGCTTCTGAAATAAGAAGTATTGGGACTACCTGGAGAGGTTCAAATCCTAGGATGAAAAGCAATGGTGTAAGTCCGGTTCCGAATCCCATTCCTGCTGATGAATCCATAGTTTCGAAGAGGAATGCTAGTACAATTACATAAAGGAACAATTCCATCGCTATTCTCCTTTTTTGAATTTGTGTCTTTCTCAATTTTTATTAGAGAAAGATGGAGAAGAGAGACATCATGGTTAGGTAGACAACTACTGCTCCAATTATCCGAAACAATGTGCTTTTTTTAATTTTCATTCTTTCTAGTACGGTCATTTCAGCATCTAGTGTTCTAGCAATACTACCTACGTCATTGATGGGTATATTCCCTTGCACGTTATCATTATTCACTTATATCACCAATTTTTTTCGGTTAAATTTCAATATTTCTTACATATTAATATATCTTTATTCATATTTAAGATTATTGGTAATTTTCATATAATTAAGGGTATTTATCCAAATTAAACCATGAAATTTGGACATAAACCAAAAAATAGAGTGACAATAAAAGTTAAATAACATATTTTGTATGCCAGGAAGCGGATTGATAACTATGGCTGACAAAAAAGCAGATTTAGCAGGACCAGGTATTGGAACTTATGAGGAAGTAGAAAATGTCTTACCAAGTGATTATACTTCTCTATTAGATCCAAAAGAAACACAAAAAGCATTAGCTGAATTAAAAAAATACATTGAAGAAGGATTAAGTAAAGAACTGAACCTATTTCGAGTTGAATCCCCTTTAATTGTCGATAGAGATAGTGGGATGAACGATTATTTAGATCGTGATGGTTCACGTACTCCGATTGATTTCCAATGTGGATTAGGACTTGACAAAAGAATAGACACTCAAGTTGTTCAAGCTGTTACAAAATGGAAACGATGGGCATTAAAACAGTTTGATTGTGATATTGGTGAAGGTTTATACACAGATATGCGTGCAGTTCGAAAGGATTATTTCCTTGATCATGATCACAGCTCTTATGTGGATCAATGGGATTGGGAAAAAGTTATTAATGCTGAAGACCGAAATTTGGATTATTTGAAAGATACAGTAACCAAAATATGGAAGGTTCTCAAAGGTGCTGAAACTCATATACAAAAACTTTATCCGCAACTCAAGACAAACAAATATCCAGATCTACCAGACAAGCTTAAATTCATACATGCTGAAGAAATCTTAGATATGTATCCAGATCTCCCACGTAAAGCACGTGAAACAGAAATTCTCCAAAAATATCCTGCAGTTTTTATTATTGGTATCGGTTGGACGTTACAAGACGGATATCCACATGAAATGAGAGCAGCAGATTATGATGATTGGGTTACAGAAACGGTTTCGGCTGACGGCAAACCTATGCATGGTTTAAATGGCGATATTCTTGTTTGGAATCCTATAACAAAGAGGCGGCATGAATTAACTTCGATGGGCATTCGTGTTACAAAAGACATACTAAAACAGCAACTCAAGATAACTGGTCAAGAAGATTTTCTTAACATGCCCTATCACAAGATGATCATAAATGATGAAATACCATTGAGTATCGGTGGAGGCATTGGACAGTCACGTGTTTATTCACTCATACTTAAAAAGGCACATCTTGGAGAATGCAGCGTTACCGTATGGCCACAAATACTAAAGAATATCTGTAGAAAAAAGAACATCTATGTCCTTGAATGAACAGAGATCACGTTGTTAATAAACTCCATATATGAACTAGAGGGTTTGAAGTGCTGTAAGGCATAATTTGAAATCATTCGATGACGGTTCTATCTGGAATTTTTAATTTTTATTGTTTATCAAGTCGACCTGAGAAAATATAATCTCGACAATCAAAACATCTTTTTTGTAAAATTTGCCCGATAGATTTATATATGATAAACGCTGTGATGTCACATGTTAGTTAATAACATTGATTGAGGCAAGAAAAATGTTGTATGCATGTAGCCAATGTTCAGCAATATTCAAGGCAAGTAAAAGCAGTTGCCCACACTGTGGAAGTAAAGTTGAACAAATCTAAAGAGTAGACAGTAAAACAGTAGGTGATAAATATAGGTGAAAAGGAAGATAAAAAATGTCCTCATTGCAGACATAGTTTTCCTTTGAATTTTAGAATATGTCCACACTGTGGTAAGAAATATAGGTATCTGTACGTCTAATCCAGAGACTATACTCCCCTCAATCTGATTTTCTCAATATTAATAGATTTTTCGTTTCTTCCACGATGAGAGAATAATATCTCTTAGTTCATCGCTGTCTTCTGCATCTATCCATTCCTTCTCAAAATCAGTTTCTTCAGCAATCTGAGCAATCCACATAAGCGAATGGAGATAAAAACTCTGCTGGTCAGGAGTAGCAACAATCATAATAAATGCATGAATTGGATCAACATCATCAGAAAGGATAATACCTTTCTTGCTTCTCACCAAAACTATCTCGAACTTATTACGCCCCTTGATAATATGTGAAACAATAGCAATACCTGGATGTAAAACAATATTTGAATCCTTCTCCCGATTCTTAAGAAATCTATATAGTTTATCTTCATCAGTGTCCAATCTCTCAGCTAGTTTATGTGCTATCAATCGTGCAAACTTATCAGGGAGCTGATATTTGTAGATATCAATGACTTCACATTTTTTAATAAGATGTTCAAACCGTTTCTCCGTGACATCATCTCTGTCTATTAGAATCTCTCGTAATTCCTCATCTACCAGGTAACCAGTTGACTTAGTCCCAGTGATCCTTTCAATAAGGTGGAGTAGTGAATATTCTCTCCATATTTTATCACGAGCGTAAAACCAATACCACAAAAATCCAAAAAGAATGAAAACTCCAACGAGAATCATTGGAACAAGACCCATTTCAAACATGAGAAATATAAGGCCAGCAGCTCCTGCAAGTTGAACCCATGGATAAAATGGAGATTTAAATTTAGGTCGATAGTGTCGTATCTTACTTTCCCGCATGATAATAAGTGAAAATATTACAAATAAAAACAACAGTATTTTGAGAAGTGACGCAGTCTTCACAAGACTCTCGAGGTCTAAAAACAAAATCACGCAAATCATAAAACCAGAGGTAAATAGTATTGAGAATGTTGGAGTTCCTCGCTTTGATACCTTTGCAAAAGAATGGGGGATGAGTTGGTCTTTGCCCATCGCCATCGGGTCCCGGGATGCTGCAAGAAGACCTGCATTAGCTGTTGAAATAAATGCTAAAATCGCAGCAACAGCCATAATAGCACCACCAATACCTCCTAAAATAGGAATATTGTCGGCACCAAGCGAGATTGGTGTAAGAGATGTCTGCAACTGAGAAGGATTTACTACACCTATTGTTACAAAAATGACAAGTATGTAGAGGATTGAGATAATTCCCCACGAAAAAAACATGCCAAGAGGGATATTGCGCCCAGGATTTTTGCATTCTTCTGCAACACTACACACCTTGGTTAAACCGCCAAATGAGATGAAAATAAGACCTGCTGTTGAAAAAACAGAATCAAATCCATATGGTGCAAAATTACTGAAATGAGAAGGCTGAATAAAGAAAAGCCCGGCAACGATGTAAAAAATAAGAAGAGATAGAAGCCCAATAACCAATGCTATCTGTGTTTTTCCTGTGTGTTTTGTTCCACGGATATTTATGATGGTAAATATTAAGCAGAAAAAGACAGCGATCAGCTTCATTTGCATTTCAGTGAAACCAGGGTTAAGTAAAATAGCGAACACGCCGATACCCACCAGAGCAAACGCACTCTTAAATGCAAGAGAAAACCAGGCGGCAAACCCACCGATAGTACCCATCATTGGACCCATACTTCGATCAATAAAAAAATATGTTCCACCCGCCTTTGGCATAGCTGTAGAAAGCTCTGCTTTTGATAGCATCGCAGGTATAACTAAAACACTTGCAATGACATAAGATATGAGAATTGCAGGACCTGCTTTGGCGAACGCCAACCCTGGCAATATAAACAATCCAGAGCTAATCATAGCGCCAGAGGCGATACAAAAAATACCAAGTAGCCCAAGTTCTCTTCTTAAGCCCTTGTGTTTCTCACGCTCGCCCATCTAGCTAGGGTATGGTATACGATACATATATTTATTGTCCTAAGATTTCATCAAAGCTTTTTCACAAGAAGAACATCAATAAAGTTTTAATAGGAGTCATTGATACGGTGACCACCCAAATCTGGGAGGAATAGTATGGATAAAAATGTCGAAGCATTCATGGAAAAAATAATTGAGAAAAATCCCGGTGAAAAAGAGTTTCATCAAGCAGTACAAGAAGTCGCCGAGAGTTTAATGCCTTTTATTGAGAAAAATCCCAAATATAAAAAAGCTAAGATTTTGGAGAGAATTGCTGAGCCTGAAAGAGTCATAATGTTTCGTGTGTCATGGTTAGATGACAACGGAGAAATTCAAATAAACAGAGGATATCGTATCCAAATGAACAGCGCAATTGGCCCATATAAAGGAGGGCTTCGTCTTCACCCAAGTGTCAATTTGAGTATTTTGAAATTTCTTGCATTTGAACAAGTGTTTAAAAACAGTTTAACAACCCTTCCAATTGGCGGAGGAAAAGGCGGTTCTAATTTTGATCCAAAAGGAAAATCAGATGTAGAAGTTATGAAATTCTGTCAGAGCTTCATGACGGAACTCTCCCGACACATCGGACCAAACACTGATGTTCCTGCTGGAGATATCGGTGTTGGTGGTCGTGAGATTGGATATTTATTTGGACAATACAAACGACTTCGTAACGAATTTTCAGGAATACTCACCGGTAAAGCACTTAACTGGGGTGGAAGTCTCATCAGACCAGAAGCAACAGGTTATGGATGTGTTTATTTTGCCGAGGAGATGTTAAAAACCAAAAAAGATTCGTTTAAAGGTAAAATCTGTACCGTGTCCGGTTCAGGTAACGTCGCGCAATACACCGTTGAGAAACTCAATCAGCTTGGAGGAAAAGTAGTGACACTCTCAGACTCCTCTGGTATGATTTATGATCCTGACGGTATTGATGATAAAAAACTAGCATATGTTATGGATCTTAAAAACATAAAACGTGGGCGTATTAAAGAATATGCAGAACAATACAATTGTGATTATTATGCAGGGAAACGTCCATGGGAAATCGAATGTGATTTAGCATTCCCATCTGCTACACAAAATGAAATAAGCAAAGATGAGGCTCAAAAACTCATAGATAACGGAGTAATGGGTGTAGCCGAAGGAGCAAATATGCCAACAGAAGCAGATGGAATAGAAATATTCTTGGATGCAAAGATATTATATGGACCTGGTAAAGCTGCAAATGCTGGTGGTGTGGCAACAAGTGCTCTTGAGATGACGCAAAACAGTCAGAGACTTTCCTGGCCTAGAGAAGAAGTAGATAAAAAACTACAGTGGATCATGCAAAACATACATCAATCCTGTGTTAAATATGGTAAAGAAGACGATCATGTCAACTACGTAAATGGTGCCAACATCGCAGGATTTGTAAAAATAGCCGATGCAATGCTTGATCATGGAGTGATTTAAATAGAATATAAAAAATTCTATTTATCTTTTTTTATCAATCCCAAATAAGTGAAATAGATATATTTTCTAAATAAAGGATTGGGAATATATTTATTAATGGATGGAACAATATTTGTAAAAAACTTCTTATGATAATAATTCATTTAATGAAAGGAAACCATGAATATCAATAATTTCGTTCATACCCTTAAAAAATCAGAGGATACATCAAAAAAAGACTACGACCTTCGCAGCAAAACATACCACGCTCTCATGCCATTTAAAGTACGAGAGATTCTTATTGTTTCAAGCCTCTATGACGCATTTATTATCGAGGAGGAAGGACTCATCTCTGAACTTGTTATTGGACAATATCGACATCTTCTTCTCAGCTCACCGCCTCGAGTTACACGTGCCTACTCTGGAGAAAAAGCACTGTCAACATTAAAAGAAAAACGTTATGATCTAGTCATCACTATGTCAAAACATATTGGGATGGACCCATATAATTTCGGCAAAAAAATAAAGAAATTACATCCAAATTTACCTGTTATTCTTTTAGCAACCGATACTGTCGATATAAATCTCGCTCAACAAAAAGATACTGAAAAAGGAATCGACAAAACATTTTTCTGGACTGGAGATTCAACACTCTTTCTTGCAATTATAAAATATGTTGAAGACAGTATTAACGCACGCTATGATACTGTTAATGGAAACGTACGGGTTCTCTTAATGCTAGAGGATTCTATTCACCATTATTCTATGTTTCTCCCCATCATTTATACAGAAATTGTGCAGCAAACACGAAGATCTATATCTGAAGATCTTAACGAAATGCAGAGATTATTACGAAGAAGAGCCAGGCCAAAGATACTTATTGCTCGGACTTTTGAAGAAGGTATGGCGTTGTATAAACAATATAAAGATTATATTCTTGGCATCATTACAGACGTCAATTTTAAATATAAAGGAAAAACAGATCCAAACGCTGGCTACAAATTCGTCCAACAGATAAGAAAAGAAGAAAAATATCTACCTATTCTGATGCAGTCATCAGAGGCAAAAAACAGAACAAAAGCTGATGCTATCGGTGCATATTTTTTAGATAAGAACTCACCTACTCTCGTACAAGATTTTCAGCATTTCCTTTTAAATCACCTTGGATTTGGAGATTTCATTTTTCTCATGCCAAAAGAGAGGACAAAAGATGGAAAAAAGAAACAGGAAACAACAGAAAGTTTAATTCATGATCAAACAACTGAAATAGCATGGGCCTCTAATATGTTCGAGTTCGAGCATATTTTACAAAAAGTACCTCTTGAATGTATTCAGTTTCATGCTGATAGAAACGATTTTTCTAACTGGCTTATGGCACGTTGTGAATTCAAAGCGGCAATGAAACTGCGTCCAAAGAAATCCTCAGATTTTACAGATATCAATGAAGTTCGGAAACATCTTGTAGAAATTTTTAACGAAAGTCGTAGAGAGAAACAACTTGGTGCAATTACCGATTTTTCCCAACAACACTTTGAATTCGATTCTTCATTCACAAGAATAAGGGGGGATTCTCTCGGAGGAAAGGGACGTGGAATCGCCTTTATGAGAACACTATTAGCAAGATATGATCTTGAAAAAAAATACCCAAACATAAAGATTACATCTCCAAGTACCGTTGTAATCGGAACTTTAGAATTTGAAAGATTCATTTCAGACAATAACCTTATTAGATTTATGAATGGAGAAGATATCACGGACCAAGAAATTGCCAAAGCATTTCTTGATAGTACGATTTGTGATGAGTTAAAAGATGATCTTTTGAAAGTATTATACCATTTTAGAGCTCCACTTGCAATAAGATCATCAAGTCTTCTTGAAGACTCTCAAAGCCGTCCTTTTGCAGGGATTTACTCAACCTATATGTTACCGAATAATCATAAAAATGATGCAATTCGATTACGACAGCTCTGTCAAGCAATAAAACTTGTGTATGCATCAACGTTTTTCAAAGAGCCACGAGTCTATATGGAATCAACCTCATCAAAAATTGAAGAAGAAAAAATGGCTGTTATTATTCAGGAACTTGTCGGAAACGACTATGGAGGACGGTTTTATCCAACGTTCTCTGGAGTTGCTCAATCGTATAATTTCTATCCTGTAAGTCATCAAACATTTGAAGATGGAATTGCAAACGTTGCAGTAGGTCTTGGTAAGACAGTTGTTGGTGGTGAAAAAGTACTTCGATTTTCTCCATCACATCCTGCTATTTTACCTGATTTTTCAACAACAGAAGAAATTTTAAAGAATTCGCAACGTGAGCTTTATGTTCTAAATACTTCAAAGAAAAACATTGAATTTTCTGAGAAGGATGATATTACGTTAAAAAAACTAAGCATTGAAGATATTAAAAATGATGGCACACTTGAATCTGTTACAAGTAGCTATGATAGAAACGACGGAATGATTAGAGATAACTTTTCACCTGAAGGTCCTCACCTTATCACCTTTGCTGGTATTCTGAAATATGATATTTTTCCGCTTGCTTCTCTTCTCCAAGACATATTAGGTATTGGGCAACAAGGTATGGGTTGCCCCATTGAAATTGAATTTGCAGGAACACTTGGTGAAGATGGAAAAACTCCTCCAACATTTGCAATTCTTCAACTCCGTCCTCTTGTTCCATCTCATGAGCATTGTGAGATCTCCTTGGATGATAAGATGAACTGGAATAATGTTTTTATTCACTCTGATAAAGCATTAGGAAACGGCCTTATAAAGTCGATAAAAAACATTGTGTATGTCCCTCCAGAAACTTTTGATTCTGCAAAAACTGTTGAAATTGCCGATGAAATTGGATCAATAAACAAAACTCTTACGGAAGCGTCATTACCTTATATTTTAATTGGACCAGGGCGGTGGGGAACACAAGATAGATGGCTTGGAATACCCGTAAAATGGAGTCAGATATCAGGTGTCAGTGTTATGGTTGAAACTGCTCTTGAAGATTTTAATATTAAACCATCGCAAGGAACACATTTTTTCCATAA
>JAIWHQ010000014.1:0-15805 GCA_048629575.1 Thermoplasmatota archaeon
TAATCACTTTGTCCCCCCTTTTCAGATTCACGAGGACCTCCTTGTGCTCTTTTGCCTTTTTGGACTGGGGTCTTATCAAGAGAAAATAGAATATTCCAAAAATTATTATCTGCCAGAGAATGGCAAAAAATACCCATAAGAATATTGCTCCGCCCATGGCAGTCGAGCGTTTCTTAAAGAGAGTGGAAAAAAACATTGATATGCTTAAAAAAGCTAGACCCATGAGAATAGATGTCCCAATGAACGAAAGAAAAAATCCATAGTTCGGATCCGTTGGTACATTAACTATAATAAAAATTCCTGCAACTCCAAACCCTATTACTATTGTTGAACTAATAACGCTACCAAGTCCGATAAACTTGCCAATAATAATTTCGTATCTATTTAATGATAAAGATGCTAGTGATGACATTGATCCTTTTTCTATCTCTCCAACAATAGATGCATAACCTAACATCAGACTAATTATTGGTATAATTAGAATTATAAGACCTTTCATACTATTAACTGTATCTTCTAAATTTCGCCATCCTTGATTAAAACCTTGAGATCCAAAATATGAGGTAATAATTACAAGAATTGCAAAAATAACCGAAAGAACAATAATCCAGTTATTTCTAAAGTTGTCCATTATCTCTTTTTTTGCAATATTTAGTATCGCATTATTTATCATGTATCCTCCTCCGTAACTCGCATAAAAACGTCTTCAAGTGATGACTCTGTTGTATATAAATTTAGAATGTTGCCGCCAGCGTTTGCTATTGTTAAAACAACTTTTGCTCTAAGTTTAGAGTCGCAAATAACATTGATGATTTTATTTATTATTTTTACATTATCAATTCCTTCGATTTTTTTCACAGATTCTGCTATTTTGTCTGTCATTTTTTCTAGTTCAAGTGTTAGTTTTGGTTTTAAATTCAATCTTTCCCTAAGTTTAGATACTGTATCTTCTGCCACCAAAACACCCTTATCAATGATGCCGACACGATCGCACACTGCCTGAACCTCGCTTAAAATATGTGATGATAAAAAAATTGTTGTACCTTTGTCTCTCATTTTCTGAATTTTATCTCTAATTAGTTTTACACCTCTAGGATCAAGTCCACCTGATGGTTCATCTAAAATAAGGATGGGTGGGTTTCCGAGAACTGCACGAGCCATACCAAGTCTTTGCGTCATTCCCTTTGAAAACTTGCCAACCTTTTTGTCCATGGCGTCTTCAAGTCCAAATTCTACAATCAATGCTTTACATTCCTCTTTTGAAGCGTTTTTCATTTCAGCATAAAAACTAAGGTTTTGTAACGCAGTCAAATTATCATAAAATGCAACTCTTTCTGGAAGATATCCAACAAATTTTTTCGCTTCTTTTTCATTATTTCTGATGTTGATACCTTTGATTGTAATTTCACCAGAATTAGCATGGATTAAACCAAGAATTGACTTTATTGTTGTTGTCTTTCCAGCGCCATTAGGGCCTAAAAAACCAAAGATTTCTCCAGATCTAACCTTAAATGAGATGTTATCAACTGCCCTAAAGCCATTGAACGTTTTTACAAGGCCATTTACCTCTATTGCAGAAGGGTCATCTGTTTTTTTTACGATTGTTTCTCCTTCTGGAAATGTAAAAACACCTTTAGTGTTACACTTAGGGCAAGTAATATAGGTTTTTTCTCCAGGATTTACTTGAACTGTAACCTTGTTTTTACAACGAGGACACATAACTGTTTTTGTCGCCATATCAATTTTCCCCAGGGTATTTGACGACTTAATGCAAGGAGGAATATATAGTTTTATTGGAGTTAAAGATTTATTTTTTTGATATGATCGATAAAGTGGGTCATATCATTTTGAATTGGATTTTTTATACTAAACCGGTGATACAACAATCAAAATTTAGTCTCAAAACATATAAATAGGCTGCCGCTCCTTAAATATATAGTAAGAAATTATGGGAAAACATACTATGAACCGGTATCACTCTAAAATGGTAAAGAGATATTTCATCATCCTTGGTATATTTACAGTTGTCTTTCTCTTCAACATTTCTGCTATTCTCGCTTCAAACCCTTCCGAAGATGCGTTATCTGCTTCCAAGTCTTCTTATACCCTTTCTATCTCAAGTGAAGAGTCACAAGTTATGGAGTTTGATGAGTTGTATTCTGTAATTGTTAGCAATAGTAATCTTGAAAGTAGTATGATAGAACTGGATGGGAATACATATGGTATGATTGAGCTGCCTACTACTAGCATAGCCGTGAAACTACCTGATGAACGAGTTGTTATAAAATATTCAGATGAAGATGCTAGTATTCTTCCAAAGGGAAGTACTGTTTTTAGTTATGAAGATGGTTTTGTGGTGAGTATTTCTACTCAGGATACGGTTCTAAAGGTTTCAAAAGTTGTTGTTCTCCCTATTAATAATTTTACTGCAACAGCTACATTTGATCAGTCTATTGATAATCTTGATGAATACAAAGTAAACATTGTTTTTAATGAGTTAGATAATCCAGTTTTGCATGAAAATATTCAACGTTATTCAGTAGACTGGGGGGATGGAAACGTTGAAAGTTATAACATCGATGAAAAAACTGCTACTCATATCTATAAAAAAAGTGGTACATATGATCTTACTTTAAATGTCACTGATGATTTTGGCTTTACCCATTCCATCAAACAAAACTACAAGATAAAATATGAAGGACATCTTGTACATGGATATCTCTGGGTGAAAGAGAACAAAGAACCTGTAGCTGTAACAACTTCTACAAGTGTTAGTGCACTGGCTGTTGGTCTTTTTGCTTTAACAGAAACGGGGAAATATAAACTGTTAGCACTTCTTCCACTTCTAATTCCTATGTATACACGTATTCAAAAAGAAGACGTTCTTGATCAGTTTGTACGAGGGCAGATCTATGGATATATCAGGACAAATCCCGGTGTTCATTATAATCAAATTCGAAGAGGAATGGATGTAAAAAACGGAACACTTTCATATCATCTAAGTGTGCTTGAGAAAACTGAGCTTATTAAATCACGGAGGGAAGGCCTCAGGTATCGGGCTTTTTATCCTACAGGCATGAAGTTTCCAAAAGAGCAGCGGTTTAGACTTACTGAGTTTCAAATCAGCATCATTGATGTCATTAAAGAAAATGAGGGTATTACCCAAAAAGAAATTGCCGTAAAACTTGGTAAGAAACCTCAGACGATAAATTATAATATAAAAGTGTTAGGACAAGCAGATCTCATTGAGGTTATAAAGAAAGGACGAAAAACCGTTTGTTATATAAAAGAACAAATGGAACCGGTAGATAACGTTGCAGAATAAAAGACTGTTGAACTGTAATATCAAAGATCTTTACCATACTCTTTTTATAACAATCAAAAAACTGTTCCAAAAGTAGTATATAAAGAAGAACGGTATAAATAGGTAGTAGATGTATATGGATGAAGGTGAAAAAATGAAAAAAATATTGTTAAATAGACAGTTGAAAAAAGTTACGCTTAAATTTTGGAATAATATGATAATACTATCGGTTCTGATGCTGTTGTTAGTAGGTAGTGTTTCTGCAGCAGACACTGCTTTATCTGATCAAAAATCTATTGGAAACACAAATGATGCACTTTATAATGATGTTCAAGCATCTTTAACAAAGGAATCTGCAATTAAGGCATATAATGCAATGTCTTTAATGGAACCAAAGGCTTTGATAAAAAGTGTTAATCCTTTATCTTTAGTTAGTGATATAGACTATGAAATCGAATCAACATATACCCTTACTACAACAAATGGGGAGATTACTGTTTCAGTGACCAGTCAGGTTAATGGTGAAACTGGGAGAATCACTGTTTTAAACAAAAAGGTTGTACAGAGTGGTGAAGAATTCACTGAAAAAGAAGATGAACTATTGGTTGTCAGCAATGGAAAATTAACGGCTCTCTCTGTTGCTAATAAAGAAAATGTGCAGAAGATGCTTGTTAACGCAGTGGAGTTGTTAGTTGAAGAAGATACAATCCAACGTCTTACTCTATCTTCGCAAAAAGAGTTTGTTGTAATGGTTGATGACATTCCTGATTTTGCAACTGAACGAGAGTTGATTTCTACAGAGAAGTATAAATTCTATGTTGTTAAATCCAGTGATCTTTCCGAACTAACTCTGAAAAGTTATGTTGTAAAAATATGTGAGGCAAAACAGACACTGCTAGAAAAATTTGTTGACTATTCAAAAGAGGTTCTCAGTGCTGAGTCTAAAGAGAAAATACGTGAACTAAAACTCAAAAAGACAACAGAAGATTGTCTAGAACTCCCACAGCTTAAAGTTTATATGCAAGAGGACGGCTGGGATGCACTTCCCGGTCAAACATCTGCATATCAGCAGTTTGTGACGCCTGATGAAGAAGAAATTCAGGATTTAAGTAATGGTAAGACTGTTCAGGGGGTCTATGAGATGGCGGTTGGCTGGACATGGGTTTCCGATTCTGTCTTGTTCGATGGAAAACGGGAGAAATGGCTGTTGCCAGTAGAGTTTCTTACAAACACTCCAGGTTATTCAACCAATCCTTCATCTGGTAATGTAGTAAGTGATTGTTCTGAACAGGCAAATACGCTTGTATCGCTTTTACGTGCGTCTGGAGTTGCAGCTGAGGATGTGCGGGTTGTGTTAGGAAAAGTTGACTTTGATGGAAGCATTGGTGGTCATGCCTGGGTTGAGATAAAAGAGAATGGACGATGGATGGTTATTGATGCAACATGTGGTCCTTATTATGATGAAGAAAGTGATGAACTTGTTTCAAGAGGTGGTGTGAACTATGGCTACTGGAAGTACCATACTTATCCTGAAGTTGAGGTTTGGTGTTATTATAACGATGTCTATTTTACCGATGAAAAAGCTGAGGTTGCTGATGGATGGTCAAATCAATATGATGTGTTTACTGAGGCTGACATGTTTGCAGGTTTTCTATTTGAAGAATCATTTGATGTTATGTTTGTTTATGTAGTTATAGCTGCGGTTGCTGTGATTTCTTTTATTTCCCTTGGTAAGATGAAGCAAAAAGGCTCCGGAAAAAAATAATTCATATTCCCCTCCCTGCGGATTGGGAGAACTCTGTTCTCCCCTCCATTTTTTGAAACTATTCCAAGTATTGAGATTTAAAATTGTATAAATTGTTGTTTCTAGTCATCTCTTTTTTTTAATAAAGTTTTGAAAAGGAGAGAAGAAAGATATGAAGAAAAAACATAAGGAGGGGAGGTTCCTTCTTCTCCTTTGCAAGCTTTGAGGCATCTGACCTGCGTATTTAAACTTAATTCTACAAATGTTATCACGTGTCATTACTTGGATGTTGCAAATAATGATATGGGTTTATGAATTGATGTGCATGACTGTGGATAACAAATAAAAGCAAATAACAACTAACGTGTTTTCATGAAAATCAATATATCTGTTTGTGGAAGTGATGGGGACGATAATGATTTAGGTAGATATGCCTTAGAAGTTGCAGAAACGGTTGGTAAATGTATTGCAAAGAGAGGCGGAGTCCTTGTTTGTGGAGGTCGAGGCGGTGTGATGGAGGCGGCCTGTAGAGGTGTTAGAGCAGAGAATGGCATTGCCGTTGGAATACTGCCGCAAACAAGAGAAGAGGCAAATGAATTTGTTGATATTGCGATTCCAACAGGTATTGGGCATAAAAGAAATTTTTTGGTTGTTAGTGCTGGTAATGTGGTTATTGCCATTGGTGGAAGATGGGGGACATTAAATGAGATTTCTTTTGCGATGATTTTTGATAAACCCTTGGTTCTTATTAGAGGTACGGGAGGATGTGTGGATGAGATTATTAAGGGAAATATTATGCAGCATGTGGAATCAACGTATTACATTGTAGATACGGCTGAGGAGGCTGTTGATAAAGCATTTGAACTTTCTGAAGAATTATAGGGTATATTTTTTTTATTTGACATTTTCCCAATTTGGCATTCTATTGCCAAAACTATATATATTATGTTAAACAAAGTATAACATACTGGATCTGGAAGATCATTTTAACATTCCTTTTCCTTCCATCTCTCCTAACTGCCCATTCCAGATCCTTCCATCTCTCCTAACGATTATTTTAAAAATATGGATTATACTTACAGTAGGATACTGACCGTTTCACATCGGAGTAATTAGATAGTATTTCCTCGTGCCATCCTTCTTTTCGCTTCTACTTTTGCTCGATACTCTGTATATCCCTCTCCAATCAAATGCCAGTATATTGCATCTTTATACAATTTGTTTTTTTCTTCTTTATTCCCCATGGACATCACTTATACTTATAAATATAAAGTTAATAATATAAATAACTTACTAAAAAAAACATAATATTTTAGTCATTAGCATTAAGAACAATAGAAACTATCCAAAAAAGAAAACAAATGCAAAAATAAAAACAGAACACAATCATTCGTATAACTTAATTGCATTAACATTGAGGGTAATGTTCATTGATGTCGCAATTGCATTACATTTTGTTCGCAATAAATAAGCAATCGGTCTATACTCTGTCTCAGAAAAAGACTCATAATTTGCCATCCCCTTACAAATAATAAGATCAGCACGATTCAAAGCATGCTCTAAATTGCTAGGTAATGCATTAAAATTGACGCCAACGGCAAAACAACCTGTTGTCAAAATTTCATCAACAACAGCCTTAAATCCAAATTCTTCAGCATCTTTTCTTGTCGCATCACTCAATATCGCTACTCCTTTAACAACAAGAGTAATGAAAAGATCTGGATAAACCTTTTTTAGTTCACGACACAGAATTTTATCAAAAACAATCTCCCCACAATTATCTGTAAAAAGAACGATGTGCTTTGAATGCCCTATGCGTCTCATTAATGGCGAGTAATCATCATATCCTAATCCCTCAGAATATGTCTTTTCAAAAATATTCTTTAACGCTTCAGGATGTGAACTACCACCTTCGATACCAAAATCCATGGTATTTCCAATAATAGAACAGAGCATACTTGTTTTCAAAGGATCATCAGAATTATTAATGAGCTCTTCCACTCTTGGTAGCAAAGAGGTTGCAACTAGATTACTTTTGTGTTTCAAATCAGAATATGGATCAGGATCGTCTAATGTTTCATAAACAATCTTATGAACCTTTGTTGCAATCTCTGCACTGCATCTATCAGGATCATAGATTTCAGAAAGAACCCTGCAGGCATTTTTTATCGCAGCAGTCCTCTTTTTTTTATCATCTGTACTCTGTTCAGCTTCAAAGACAATTCTTTTAATCAAACAAGGTACACATTCTGTACGAATCTTCATATAAGACCCTGAAAAAGACAATATGTATTTATCATTACTGATTCAAATAATTCAGATCAAAACAGTCTTAGGACAATAACGTCATCAGAGCCGCTGTTTCCTCTAGCGTCATAGGCTATCACTTTTATAATATGTGAAAATCTGAAAGGAGTTTTTTTATCCCACATCCAACAATATGGTTCTGTCAGATCTGTATATTTCTTCTTTTCACACCTTTTTTACCTTTCTAAATTATACTGTTATGGTATGCCGTGTCAGAGTTTGCCATTTATCTTATATAACGGTGATGTGTCAAAATGACAAAACGAGAAAGTGCCTTCACAATTTATGTCAATATTATACTTTACAAAATTAGGCATATTTCATCCAAAGTTATAGTATTTTTACGAAACATTAATATATCAGCTAAGTGAATAATAATATTACAAGAAAATAAATGGGGCTTATAACATGAAGAAAAAAGTAATAGGCATATTGGTCTGCATGATGCTGATGGCAGTGATACCTGCAGCAGCAGGATTGAACTGCAACACCGAACCAGAGGTTGGAACAGAAGGAATAGTAAAAGAAAGAATAATAATGCGAGGATTAATAGTTAATCCACATACAACATTTGGTGGAAAATTCGCGTTCCTTGGCATTCGAGTACATTATACAGTAATTGGTATACAAGGAGTCAGACGTGGAATTTTGCATATGCAACGTATCACGTTACCAGATACGCCAAATGGAATAATTACAAATGGATATATGTTGATCTCATTTAGAGGACATATTGGCGATATCATCTAAACCCTCTCCTCTTTTTTACTTTTAAATAAACCAATATTTTTTTTATTATCACTTGCTACATCTAATTAAACTACTGTTCAACTCTACTCTGTCTTTTTTTTGAAATAAAAATGAAAGATATTTATGATACTCATCCATTACTTTCCTAAATATTTGAGGAGATGTATAATGCTAAATGTACCAATAATTGTTCTGAATGTAAAGACCTATGCTGAAGCAACAGGAGTTAAAGCGTTAGAAATTGCAAAATTAATGGACAAAATATCTCAAGAGACTGGAGCAAGTATGGCTATTGCTGTACAAGCAACCGATATTTTACTGTGTGCAAAGGAAGTAAGTATCCCTGTTTTTGCTGAACACTTTGATCCAATCACACCAGGTAGTCACACAGGGTGGACATTACCTGAAGCAGTAAAAGACGCAGGAGCTATTGGAACATTAATAAATCACAGTGAACATCGACTAAAACTTGCAGATATCGATGCTTGTGTTACAAAATCAAAACAGATAGGTCTTGATCATATCGTCTGTACAAACAATGTTGCAACATCAAAAGCTGCAGCAGTATTCTCACCAAACTTTATTGCAGTAGAACCACCTGAGCTTATAGGAGGAGATATTTCTGTAACTTCTGCAGATCCAGGTATTGTCAGTGGCAGTGTAGAGGCAGTACAGAATATAAATAAAAACGTAAGGGTTCTCTGTGGAGCAGGTGTAAAAAACGGAAAAGATGTCGCAAAATCAATAGAACTAGGTGCCGAAGGTGTACTTCTAGCAAGTGGTGTTGTCAAAGCAAAAGACAAAGAAAGCGTACTACGAGATCTAGCATCAGGCTTATAAATTACAAATCTTTCAACTGTCGTATCGCTTCAGCATAATTGCTGCTTTTAAAAATAAAACTTGCTGCAACAAGTACGTCAGCACCATTTTCTTTTACGATACCTGCATTTTCTTTATTGATTCCGCCATCAACCTGAAGATATATCTTCTTCTTTGTCTTCTGAATCAACTCTTCAGCCTGCTTTATTTTAGGCAGGACATCTTTTATAAAACTCTGCCCTGAAAAACCAGGGTGAACAGACATAATAAGTATCAGATCCACATCAGGAATTACTTCATATATAACGTCAAGAGAGGTTTCTGGGTTAACTGAGATTCCTGCTAGACATCCACTATCTTTTATCTTTTGTATAGTTGTTTTCAAATCATTGTCACATTCAGCATGAATTGTTATGAGATCAGCACCAGCTTTTGCAAACTGACTAATATAATCTTCAGGGTTTTCTATCATAAGATGACAGTCAAACAGCAACTTTGATACTTTCCTAATACTTGCTACGATAACGGGACCAATTGTAATATTTGGGACAAAATGACCATCCATCACGTCGATATGTATCCACTTAGCACCTGCCTTTTCAACAGCTTTAATTTCTTCACCGAGCCTTGAAAAATCTGCAGATAAAATCGAAGGAGCTACAATAACCATATATTATCAAAAAAGATATCATATAATGCTTTATAAACCCAAATGTTTTCTACTTGTTTTTCTGTTGCAATTCTGTCAGAATGACATTTTGACAGGTTACACTTTTATAGGGGTTTTGCAATGCTGCCATCAACACCAATACGGCAGACTAACGCTTTTTTTCCCATAAAGTCTGCCGCATCCCATCCATTTTTCTCCAAGAAAATTTATTTGACGAGGATTCAAATATACAGTTAAAGCTATAAAGAAATAGATGTTTAATCCTTTTGATTCCATTTGAAGGTTGACAACATGAAAGAATTAGAAAAAATAAAATCTGTCTGTCCTGCATGCTATAAAGATGGGAAGATCCAACAAATCGATGCTAAAATCGTTGAAGAAGATGGAAAGGTTTGGATAACAAAAACGTGCAGTAAACATGGTTCATTCAAAGACATCTACTTTAGTGATGTCAATCTTTATAAAAAATGGATGAAATATGAAGTCACAGGAACAGATTCACCTGATGTGAAAACAACATTGTTTGGTGAACCAGAACTTTATTCAAAACATAAATCCCAAAGTGTTCTCACTAATCTTCTAATAACCAACAGATGTAATCTACGGTGTAGTTATTGTTTTATGAACGCAGGTGCCTCGGGAGTTGTTTATGAGCCGACCCTTGATGAGATTCGGCAGTTGATGCAACAGGCAAGAGATGAAAAACCCGTAGGCTCTAGAGCAATTCAGATAACAGGTGGGGAACCTACGATTAGAGAGGATCTCTTTGAGATTATAAGAATTGCAAAAGAGGTGGGTTTTTCTCATGTTCAGTTGAATACAAATGGTATAAAGCTTGCTGAAAGTGTTGAGTATTGTCAGCGTCTTAAAGATGAAAAAGTCAATACTGTCTATATGAGCTTTGATGGGGTTACCGAGGAGACAAATCCTTGGATAGAGCAATGCAAGCAGGCAATAGAAAACATGAGGAAGGTTAATTTGAAGCTTGTATTAGTTCCTGTACTCATTGGTGGTAAAAATGTTCATGAGACCGGTAAAATCCTTCGTTTTGCTTTTGATAATATTGATATTGTACGAGGTGTTAATTTTCAGCCGATATCGTTCTGTGGCAGGGTGACAAAGATAAAGGATGAAAACCGTGAGCGACAACGCGTGGACTATGCGAAAATGCTTGAAGAAATCGAAAAAGAATTTGATGGAGAGATTTCTCGTGATGATTTTTATCCTGTTCCGTTTGTGTTTCCAATCTCTAGGCTTATAGAAAGTTTGAAGGGTGATACTCAAGTTGAATTTACAGCACATCCTGGATGTGGCGGTGCAACCTATATCTTTTGGGAAGATGGAAAACCAGTACCTATCACGCGATTTATTGATGTTGAAGCTTTTATGGAATTTATTAATAAACAAAGTGAAAAGAAAGGGCCGTTTAAAAAAGTGAGGATTGCTACTGCTTTTCTTAAGAAAATTAATACGTTTGTTGATAAAGAGAAAGCACCACATGGTTTTGATTTAAAGAAAATACTTAAAGATGCAGCACTCGGTGGAAGCTACGATTCATTACGGGCATTTCATTACAATAGCCTTTTTGTTGGTTCTATGTGGTTTCAGGATTCTTTTAACCTTAATGTAGATCGCCTTCAGCGATGTGTCATTCATTATACAACACTTGAAGGGATTGTTCCCTTCTGTGCATATAATGGTCTTGGTTTTGGAGATAGAATACGTAAGAAACATTCACTTACTATCAAAGATTGGGAAAAGAAGACGGGAAGAAATATGAAGGATGATCTGTGGACGGAAGGACCGTTGACATGATATTTTAGACGTGTATTTTTATACGGACTTCCAGGTTAAAATTTGGTTTTTGATTGCGCCTGCTTCGTCAACACGTTTAACAGCTGTATTATTCGGAGCGTTTTTCACGATCTTTGGGTCTTCATCTGCAATTCTTATGAGAACATCAATATATTCATCCAGTGTTTTCTTAGATTCAGACTCAGTCGGCTCAATCATTAATGCTTCTTTGACAATCAAGGGGAAATAGATAGTCGGTGGATGCAGTCCATAATCTAAAAGACGTTTTGCCACATCAAGAGCTCTCACTCCTTTTTTGTTTAGAAGGTGTTCACAACTCACGACAAATTCATGCTTCCGAAGCTCTTTATACGGCATATCATATTTTTTAGAGTCAACAATCTTTTTTTTCATATAATTAGCATTAAGTACTGCAATCTCTGAAGATTCTTTAAGCCCGTCACTACCCATCAGTAAAATATAGATATATGCTTTGAGAAGAACAGAAAAATTTCCATAGTGTGCCTTAATTTTTCCAATTGACTGGGAAACATCATAATCAAAACCATATTTATCCTTATATTTTACAATTCTTGGCACTGGTAAAAACCGTTCAAGCTTCTTTTTTACTCCAATTGGTCCAGATCCAGGTCCTCCTCCTCCATGTGGTGTAGAAAATGTCTTATGCAAGTTAAGATGTACAATGTCAAATCCCATATCGCCCGGTCTTGCCTTTCCCATAATAGCATTCATATTTGCTCCATCATAATATAGTAATGCCCCTGCTTCATGAACCATCCTTGAGATTTCTAGAATATCTGATTCAAAAATGCCAAGTGTGTTTGGATTTGTAAGCATAAAACAAACAGTTTTATCTGAAAGTGTTTTTTGTAACGCCTCTAAATCAACAGTGCCATCCTTTGTAGATAGAATCTCAATTATCTTATAACCAGACATGGTGACACTAGCAGGATTTGTTCCATGAGATGTAGATGGAAGTATTATCTCATTTCTATCAAAATCCTTATTTGACTTGTGATACGCTCTTGCTAAAAGCAATCCTGTGAACTCTCCTTGTGATCCAGCTGCGGGTTGAAGAGTAAAACTATCCATCCCTGAGATTTCACAAAACATCTGTTCAAGTTCATACATCATCTGTAGATTTCCCTGAACTGTTGATTCATCTTGATAAGGATGAGTCATGGAAAAACAATCCCAACTACTGATCTCATCACATATCTTCGGGTTGTATTTCATAGTACAAGATCCAAGTGGATACATTCCAGTATCAATTCCATAATTCATCTGACTAAGTCTGAAGAAATGTCTCACAATTTGAGTTTCATCAAGAGTAGGAATGTTAATTGTTCTTTTCCGCTGAAGTGAAGGAGGCAACAGATCCAAAGGTTTACCTTCACTTTTATCACCTAATTCGTTAAGTAAAGGTTCATCGTATGTTGCGCTTCTATACATCAGTAAACCTCCTTCATTACAGAAAGTAACCTTGCTATAGATTTTTCATCGTGCATTTCTGTAACTCCGAACAGTAAGCAGTTTTTTAGTTCAGATGAGATATCATTTAAAAGAAGCCCGCCTTGAATCCCGTTTTTTAACAGTTTTTTATTCAATGCTATTGCGTCAGGACATTGAATAACAAACTCGTTGAAATGAATGCCGCTAAATACCTTTTCATAACCATCTAATGATACGATTTTTTTTGCCAACATTTGTCCTTTTTCAAAATTGATTCTTGCTAGTTCTTCTAAACCTTTTCCTCCAAGAAGTGCAAGAAATACGGTTGCAGCGAGAGCGTTTAATCCTTCATTTGTACAAATATTACTAGTGGCTCTGCCTCTTCTAATATGTTGTTCTCTTGTTTGCATCGTCATACAAAACGCTCTTTTACCATCGCTATCTTTTGTCAACCCTATGATGCGTCCAGGAATCTGTCTTAAATGCTCCTTTTTACACGCAAAAATGCCTAACGTCGATCCACCAAAATCTGTTGAATTTCCAAAGCATCTCCCTTCACCTATTACAATATCTGCACCGTATTTACCAGGAGCTTCTGCAATGCCTAGAGATAACGGATCAACACCAACGACAAAAAGCGATTTGTTTTCTTTTACAATGGAAGAAATTTCTTCTACATCATCTTCAAATACGCCAAAAAAGTTAGGATTTTCAATATAAATTCCAGAGGTATCATCATCAATCTTTTTCTTTAAATCACTGATATCAATTTTTCCGGTATTTTTGTCATAATCAATTTCTTTAATCTTTATTTCGGCACCATTGGTATAATTTTTTAAAATACTTCTTTTGTCCCTTGAGATATTCTTTGGAATGACAAACGTTTTTCTTCTGTTGATACGGGTACACATAAGTGCTGCCTCGCCGATGGCTGTTGCCCCATCATATAATGAAGCATTGGAAACATCCATCCCCGTAATTTCTGCAATTATTGACTGATACTCAAACATTGCCTGTAAAAATCCTTGAGATGCTTCAGGCTGATATGGAGTGTACGAAGTATAGAATTCAGATCTTGAAATAATTGATTTAACTGCTGCTGGAATATAATGTGGTTTTATTCCACCGCCTAAAAAATTTAGCATTTCAAAAAAAGATTTATTTTTGTTCCCTAATGTTCTCAACCGCTCTTCTACTTCTTGTTGTGATAGTCCATTTGGTAGAGTCAAGTTTTTTATACGTATCTTTTTTGGAATGTCCGAAAACAATTCGTCTATATCGCTGAGTCCTATTTCTTCAAGCATAACTGTCTTATTTGCAGAGTTAGGAATGAATTTCATGCTACCGTGTATATTGTAACAGTATACTATATTTTTGATATCTCACTTGATTTCTTAACTGGTTTGTATCTAAAAATATTGAAAAAATTGAGGAGTATATTATATCCTAACTGCTGGAGTTAAGAATGTATACTTATTTTATTAATTTTTGTTGTCCAATAATTATACTCCCAACATGAATTTAAACGTAAACCAACTGATAAAAACCATGATGAAAATATGTTTGACACTAGCGGTAAATGTACCATCTTCAAACACTCCTGCAACAAGACCTGATCCGAACCCTTGGATAATACATGCATAAAAGAACGTTGTCGTGATTTCTTGTAATGAAGCAAGAGCACCTCCTCCACCCATAACGCCTTGCATACCCGTTCCACCCTCTCCAACCATGGCAGGTATAAAGCTTGTACATAATATGAGAAGGATTGCTAAAAAGACGAACATACCAACATAAACAACAACGACATACGAAGCCATATTGGTTTTCCGTTCAGCCTCAAGCATCTTGATCTCCCGAGCATCTCTTGCAGCGACATCAAGGACGTCTGCAACATTTCCTCCGCTTTTACTTGCCTCAATAATCAGTAAAATTGTTCGTCTGATAGCTTTTGTTCGTACTCTCTTTGAAAAAGCAAGTAATGCATCAGAGACACTACTTCCCCACGAGACCTGCTGAGAAATCTTTTGGATCTCAGGAGTAAGTATCCCATAGTTCCCTTTCGAGGCAAAAAGAATTGATTTTGTAAACGTCATCCCTGCACGCCGGGATTCTGCAAGATCACGGACAAAATCAGGAAAAATACTGTCTATCTTAAAAATCCTTTTAAGGCGAATCGTTTCATAAAACCCATAGATGCCAGTGCCTGAAAGCGCTGCAAAAATGAGGAAATCAACACCTGTGAAACCTATCTGTAAAACACCAAGAAACGATAGCAATGCAAGAACAACAAATATTACAACGGAACTAATAGTTGCAATTATTACGATAAGTCGATTAACCTGACCTGTAATGATAAGGCGCTTTATAAAACTGTAGTTCTTTGCAGCATCTTCTGATGTGTCCTCAATCTTTTTTGAGGCAGCTGCCTTTTTTAACTCATCATCCTTTTTTTTACTACCAAACATACATCACACCGTCTGACACATTGATTTAATTACAAACGAAAAACCTCCATGGATAAGAGGTACTATCATAAAAATCATAATATAGAGAAACATACTATTCCAATCTCCACTTATAATCATCATAAGTGGAATAACAATTAGTAACAACAGTATCCCTGCAACTGCTGTGGTCACATAACTCTCTGCCATAATTCCAAGGCTTTCTATAAGCTGTTTCTGCGTCTGTCTATTCTCCACTACATATTGTTCTGCTTTAGCCATAAAATATTTTTTAAGAGAGCCTCCTGATGTAACTGTGACAACAAGTCCTTGTAAAAACTCTTTAAATTTCTTTGAAGGCGTTCTTTCAATATTATTTCGAATTGCTGTTAGGATATCAATACCCAGAACTGCAACATCTCTATAAATCCATGATGACTCTTCTTTAATCTCGCCATATGTATCCTGTTTTGAAAGGCTTTTAAAAATCTCTGTAG
>JAIWHQ010000015.1:0-15333 GCA_048629575.1 Thermoplasmatota archaeon
GCTGATAATGCTGCCAATTTTTTTGCTTGTTGGATCTCCTGTTGCCGTTAGAAATATAATGGGAATATTTCTCCATTCAATCCTTTCTTGTAATTTTTTTTGAACCTCCCATCCATTCATCTCAGGCATCATAATATCTAAAAGGATGATATCTGGAATCTGATTGTTTTCCAACAGTTCAAGGCATTTTTCTCCACTATCAACACATACAACTTTATAGTCTGCATCGAGGCTTTCTAAGCCGTATTTGACGGTATGTGTAACTCCAGGATCATCATCTACAACAAGAATTGTTTTAACCATTTTTTCACCTACATCAGTATCTTATTTGTCCTTAATTATTTTTTTCAGTACCCATTTTTAAAGTAAAATAAAACGTTGAGCCTTTTCCTTCTCCTGGGCTTTCAACCCATATCTTCCCACCATGTTTTTTAACGATACGTTTGCAGATAGCAAGGCCAAGACCACTAGAATCAACTCTACGCCTAGACTCATCTGCCATATAAAAATCATCAAAAATACGGTTTATTTGTTCTTTTGTCATACCGATTCCGTTGTCTTTGACTGAAACAGTGATAAACCTTTCATCTTTCTTTGCATCAATCACAATAACTCCAGAACCTTTTGGTGTGTATTTAACAGCATTTGTAATAAGATTATTAATCAGTTCTGCAAGTCTTAATGTATCTGCCATTACAACAAATGCGCTGTCAACTTGGTTTTTGACGTTCATCTTATTTTCTTTTAGATACAGTTGTTGATTTTCAAGAACTTTATCGATTTCTTGTTTGAGGTTTATTTCTTTGATGTCAAACTTTATGTTAGAAGATCTCAATCGTGCCAGCTCTAACGTCTCAAAAATTAGGTCTCTCATATATTCAACGTTATGAACAATAATTCGTAGGTGTTCTTTGAGTTTAGGATCTTTTTCTTGTTCCATAATTATAGGCAGTAGACCTACAAGTGGCTGTAACGGATTTTTTAGATCATGACCAAGCTGACCGATAAACTCATCCTTTTGTTTAAGTAGTTGTTCCAGAGTTTTACTATATCGTTGAATTTTAGCTCTTGACGATTTCAAATCACTTGTCATCTGGTTAAACGCCGAGGCCAGCTCACCTAGTTCATCTCGTGATTTAATATCTATTTTAACATCTAAGTTTCCCTCGCCGATCAGCTTTGCATCATCTCTGAAAGTAATAATCGGCTTAACAATAGCTCTTCTTAGCAGAAACAAAAAACTAAAAACAAGAGCAAAGAGGCTAATTACTGAAATCAGTATAAGAAAATTTCTATGAGTATTAAGGGTTGCATATGTTTTTTCCATAGAAAAAAGCATTTCATATGTACCGACAATTTGCCCTGATAAGTTAACAGGTGCAATCACTGTTATCATATGGGTGTCTTCATGGGGAATAATACCAACACTGTAATTTTTATTGTAAAAATCACGCAATGCGATATTATTGTCTAAACTAGACAAATTTCCGACTGATTGTTTGTCCGTAGACACAAATACCTTTAGTTCATCTTTTTCATCTACCATATTAATGCTAATTTTTAAAAGCTCAGGATTTGAGTCATTAACGTTCTCAAAATATCTCTGTATTTTTTGCGTATCATTTAATTCATATCCTGATTCAATACCGGCATCAAGTGATTTCGCAAGAGTATCCCCTCGTTCGACATAGTCGTCTATGAAAAAATTCGCTTGCAAACCTAAGTTATAAAAAAATAGAGAAAATACAAGAGCTGCTGACACAGAAACAACGATGAGGGTGAGTTTTAATGAAAGACTAACGTTGATTTTCATATTCTGTTCACTCTTTTTTAAACTTAGTCATACGATTTTGTTCTCATCAGATTGTTATTTTCAGATAGTTCATAATACTTTATACTGAATCAGGGCACCTTCATCTAATCTTTTGACATTAACTATTCTTAATGATAGTAACTCGTTCTCGTTTTTAATACCAGAGCCATCAGCAACTGTTGGCGTATCTTTTCCACCGATAACATATGGTCCTATGTAGATAAAGAGGTCATCTACTAATTTTTTCTTTAAGAAACTCCAAATTACTGTACTTCCACCTTCAACTAACAGTTTTTTCACTCCTTTTTTAGATAAAAGATCAAGAACACAGTTTAAATCAATATATCCTTCATTGTCAATTTTACATCCCACCACTCCGATATGCTTACAGTCAAACTGTTTTTCGTTTCCTTTTTTTGTAATAATTAATGTTTTTGCAGAATCATTTAGAACCAATGCGTCTTTTGGGGTTCTACAGCTGCTATCAAGAATGATTCTTAGTGGTTGTTTCGGATTCTTCACATATTTTTCCTTAATGGTAAGTTTTGGATCATCAGAAAGAATTGTGCCTATCCCTACAAGTACTGCATCCACTTCATTTCTTAAATTATACATTCGTTTGATATCTTCATTGCAAGAGATTCTCACTTGTTTTCTGCTGGGAAGCGCTATTTTTCCATCAGCAGACATTGCGCAATTAATAATTACATGTGGTCTTTTCATATGATCTCACTTTGGGTATAATGGGCAATCCTTTTTGTTTTCTGGGCAGACATGTCTTGTTTTACATGGTGGACCTGCATTCTTAAAAATGGTTGGAGCCACTTTCTTTACTTCTTGTAACATTTTATTTGCAAGTTTTCTAATCTCCCATTGTGCATGAAGACAGCAACGCAGCTCAAAAAAATTGAGCAAGGAGCGAGCATTCATCGTTACAATAATATTTGTACATGTGGCGTTTGGAAGCATATAGCGCGAGTCTTCTGCTGGAATGTTCATTTCTAACAATTTATTGTATTGTTTCCAGATAACATCCATGGTTTCTTCATAGGCTTTTTTCAGTTTTTTATCTTTCTCTATGGTGGGAGGAACAACGTAGTTTGGTTCTTCTAAGTTGACGTATCGTTGACTCTGTTGAGCGTAACTTGCGATTCTATGCCGTACAAGTTGATGTGTCAAAGATCTGCTTACATCACTTATTGCAAATGTAAAACAGGTGTGTTCGACAACGCTTGTATGACCTAGTTTCATAACGTATTCAAGAATGGTGCGTAGTTCTTTTTCTGAACTCTTATCTAAATCTTCAGGTTTTGTCTTACTGTGTGTAAGTTTTGCAGCCATTGCAGGTAGTTTTTCTGGGTTTGGAGTAAAGCCAATAAGTTTTACATTCATCAGTTTCCCCGTAACCAAAATAACAAACGCCTTTAATATTTTTGATGCTAAAAAATTCTGATTTAAAATTTGCATATTTTTAGCTGTTTTATTTAAACCGTAAGTTTTTAAAAAGCATTATGATTACACTCGATTAAGAACAAGAAAAACTTGGGAGGAAAACATGTTAGCATTTGTTGTTACAGCAAGTATCTGTTTCATAACCTATCTTCTTCTTACGACAGGGAGTGGAACTAAAGTTTTAGGGCTTTGGAGTCTTTATGAACTTTTGTTTGGAGCAATTCTTTCGATCATTGTTGGTTTTATAGCACGAACAATATTTATCAAAGATAGCTTCAGAATGTTAAGTCCTGTGAGATGTATTACATTTATCGCATATGTCGTGGGGCCTTTTTTTGTTGCGATGGCAAAGGCAAACTTTGACGTTGCATATCGAGTGATAACTGGTAAGATAAACCCAGGTATTGTAAAAATATCTCCTGGTCTCAAAACGGATCTAGGAATAACAATGCTTGCAAATTCAATAACACTCACTCCAGGTACATTGACAGTGGACATTGATGAAGATAAAAACGATCTCTATATTCATTGGATAAATGTCAAAAAAGAAGCGATAGCAAAAAAACCTGTTGACTGTGAATATATCTGTGGCAACTTTTTGAAGTGGATTAGGAGGATTGCAGAATGATGGCATTTGAGTACTTGGTCGTATTTTTAGCACTTCTACTTTGTAGTATAATGGCCATGATTAGAGTTATTCGAGGGCCAACTGCTCCAGATAGACTCGTTGGTTTGGATACAATAAATACTATTGTAATTGTTCTCATGGTCGTTTTTGGCGCTGCATTTAATGAAGTCATCTATATCGATGTTGCAATTGTTTATGCATTGCTTTCGTTTATTTCCACATTATTTATCGCGAAATATTTAGAAGGAGGCGATTTTTAAATGATTGAAATCATCATTTATATTCTTCTTGGAATCGGGGTGTTTTTTAATCTCCTTGCAGGCGTAGGACTGTTGCGTTTTCCTGATGTCTACACAAGATTACATGCTGGAACAAAATGTACAACTTTTGGTTCAATCTTTCTTGTCGGTTCCGTAATTCTTCTGGGTTTGAATAACTGGTGGGCTGGTGATACAAACGGATCTGTTCTTGCGTTTCATTCTTTTATTGCTCTTGTGGCAATACTTGTTACAAATCCAACTGGAGCACATGCGATTGCTCGTGCTGCTCATCGAAGTGGCGTGAAACCAGTTGGGGCTGTTGTGGATGATTTACAAAATGAGCGTGCAGCAAAGATTGAGATGAAAGAACCTGTTGTGAAGAAAACAGCGGTCAAGAAAAAAACGGAGGCGAAAAAATAATGTCAGAAGAATTGTTGATAAACACTATCCATGTGATATTGCCTATCTTAATAGTTGCTGCTTCTGTAGTTGCAGTACTTCTTAAAGATCTTCTTTCAGCAGTTATTGCCGTTGCCGCTATGAGCCTTCTGCTTTCTCTTGAGTTTTATATTCTTCAAGCACCTGATGTTGCCATCGCTGAAGCGGGTGTAGGAGCATGTCTAACGACTGCGATTTTTATAATTGCAATTAAAGGTACAAAACGAATGGAGGACGAGACATGATGTCAAAGAGAAATCTCGCTGCAGCTGTTTTTCTATCTATTGTTGCAGTGATCTTCATATTTTCAGCCCTTCTTATGCATCCATTCGGAGTATTGGACGCGTCGGATATGGATGATTACGTTATTGAAAATACACAAGAGGAAACTGGTGCAAATAACGGTGTGACATCTGTTGTGTTTGATTATCGAGGTTTTGATACGCTTGGTGAGGCAACAGTATTATTTACGGCTGTTGCAGGTGTTGTTATGATTTTCAGGAGGCTGAAACATGACTGAGATGTCAAAAATTGTTCGAACAATTGTTGCTATTGCCTTTCCTGTAGCCATGATCTATGGGTTGTATATTATCGCTCATGGACATCTCACACCTGGTGGTGGTTTTCAGGGAGGTGCTGTTGTTGCTTCAGCCTGTGCAATGGTTCTTGTCGCCTTTGGATCAAAATGGACGATTAATAAGATAAAAGAGAAGAATCTTTCCGTTTTTGAAAGTGTTGGCGCAGTTGCTTTTATAGGTCTTGCATTCTTAGGTCTTATCTTTGGTGCTGTATTTTTTAATAATTTCCTTGTTGGAAACGATTATCTATTTGGTGTTATTCCAGCTGTAGGCTCCACTTTAGCTGATATCAACACAGCTGGAGTACTTCCACTTATGAACTTTGCTGTAGGGCTCAAGGTGATTGTAGGGCTTTTTGCTATTGTTCTTGTTATGGCGTATGCAACAACTAGTTATAAGGAGGAAAATAAATGATTTATAACATTCCCTATATCGCGGTTGCATGTCTGATTATTATCGGGTTGTATACACTTGTTTTTAAGAGAAATCTAATCAAAATGATAATTGGAATTACTCTTATCGAAAGTGGAGTGAACCTGTTTCTTATTACTCTTGGATATCGAAAAGGAAGTGTTGCCCCGATCTACACAAGTTCTCCTGGAGGAGTTATGGCGTTGCCTATTCCTCAAGCGTTAACACTTACAAGTATTGTCATTGGAGTAGCTGTTCTTGCCTTGATGCTTTCACTTGTTATCCAGATATATAGACACTATGGAACGCTAGATGTTAGAAAAGTGGGGAGGTTGAAAGAATGAGCATAGCTATCCCTGAATACATTCCTGCTCTAATCGTTGCTGTTCCGCTCTTGGGTGCATTTCTTACTCCGCTTATAAGTAAAATAAATGGCAAGTTACGAAATATCTTTGTTATCTTAGTTCTTGGATTGAATTCATCGCTTGTCGGGCTTCTTGCTTACAATATTTTTACAAAATCAACGCCTGATTCACCATTTATCTATACATATATTTTTGGTGCAAAAGATATTACACTTCCTGTCGTACGAATTCTCTTTGAAGTTGATGCAATGAGTATATTTATGGCAATTATTGCTTCGATACTCACGCTTGTTGCTGTAATCTACTCATGGGGATTTATGAAGGAAAACACTGGACTTGACAAATATTACACACTTTTTCTTCTGTTAACTGCAGGTATGCTTGGAATGATGCTTACAGGAGACATGTTTAACTTCTTTGTCTTCCTTGAGATAACATCAATTTCTTCTGCGGCTCTTGTTGCATTTTGGACAAATAAAGGAGAATCAATTGAAGCTGGATTTAAATATATCTTAATAAGCACAATAGGTGCATTGTTTATCCTCTTTGCAATAGCAATACTCTACGGTCAATACGATGCATTAAATATCGCAGTTTTATCAAATGCAATTCAATACACGTTCCTTGATAAAATCGCGCTTGTTTTACTTATTGTTGCTCTTGCGATGAAAGCAGGAATAGTGCCTATGCATATGTGGCTGCCTGACTCATATAGCAGGGCACCTGCTACCGTTACTATCGCTCTTGTCGGTGCAACTCTTGCAAGCTTATATGGAGTTTTAAGAGTTATTTTCACGTTGTATGGAAATGTTCTGTTAGATCCTGCTAAATTTGATATACCTGTAAGTATGTTTATCGGTTGGTTGATTATTCCACTTGCTGTTATTTCAATTATTGTCGGTGTTATGATGGCATTACGACAAACTGATTTTAAGAGACTTATCGCGTTTGCTGCAGTCGCAGAAATTGGATACATGTTTCTTGCTATTGGTACTGGGTTAGCTGCTATGGGTACTGCGTATGGAAGAACTGCTTTAGAAGGAGGAATCTTTCATATTATAAACGATGCGTTGGATGTTGGCCTTCTGTTTTTAGTTGCAGGTGCCATCTATTATGCAACAAAAGAATGGTCACTTAATGAAATGGGTGGACTTGCAAGAAATATGAAATATACAACTATATTTTTCATAATAGGATTCCTAGCGGTTGCAGGGATGCCTCCTTTCAATGGATTTGCTTCTAAGCTGATTATTTATGAATCAACGTTTCAACTGAATCCAATTCTTGCAATAGTTGCAATTCTTTGCAGCATACTACTTCTTGCAACATTTGTAAAGGTGTTTCATTCAGCATTTATGGGTCCAAAACTTCCAAAATTTTCGGATGTAAAAGAAGTTCCAAAGAGCATGCTTTTTGCTATGGGAATTATTGCATGTATCATTATATTCTTCGGTCTTTTCCCAGGCTTAGTAGTTGAAAATATAGTTCGACCAGCAGCAGACGCGCTTGTTAGTAACGCACAATATTTAAGTGCAGTTTTTGGAGGTGTCTAAATATGTTTACAATTGAGACAGGAAGCGGTTTTTGGACTCCAATTGTTTGGGTTATAGCAATAGCTGTTGCATTTCTCGTAATGTATATTTTGAGAATGTTTGGAAACAAAACATATAAAAAAGATACCGAACAAGTAAAATCGTTTCTTTCTGGAAATCCCGAATATCCAAAAGAACATATGCATATTAAAGCAAGTAATCTGTATTGGGGATTTACACAAAGCATGGATGGATTTTATAAAATACTTCGAAAAATGCATACAGGAAATGCAAGTGATTACGTTCTCTGGTTTGTAATTGTTCTAGCTATTTTCTTTTTGGTTGAGGTGATGTAAGTGGATATACAGTCAATGTCTGAATTTGTATTGTTTAGAGTGATACTAGGAACCCTTGGCATCGCAGTATTTGGAATAATTTTTGGACTTCTGTATAAAGGTATAGATCGTAAAATCGCTGCTCATATGCAAGGTCGTATTGGGCCACCAATTAGACAGCCTTTTAGAGATATAGTTAAACTGTTTACAAAAGAAAATATCGTACCTGAAAATGCAATCCCTTGGATTTTTAATCTTGTGCCGTTAGTTGGACTGGTTGCAACTATTTCGATTTTGCTTTATCTGCCACTTGGTGGTTTTCCTCCACTGCTCTCTCAAAACGGGGATCTTATCTTAATTCTTTATCTGTTAATCATTCCGTCTCTTGCTATGGTTGTCGGTGGTTTTTCTTCAGGTTCTCCTTATGCTGTTATTGGTGCGCAAAGAGAGATGGCCACCATGATTGCTTATGAGTTTCCACTCGCAATTATAATAATAAGCATAGCAACAAGATTGGTCCAAAATGGGGGCGTAAACGTCTTTGCGTTATCCACGATAGCATCTACACCCGTCTGGAATGTTGTAGGTCCGCTAGGATTTATCGGCCTTGTTATATTATTACTTGTATTGTTGATTGTTACGCCTGCTGAACTGTCAAAAATACCGTTTGATTCTCCTGAGGCAGAAACAGAGATTGCTGGTGGGCTTCTCGTTGAATATTCTGGTAGAAACCTTGCCATGTTTTACCTTACAGATGGTGTAAAAACTGTAGCTATGGCTTCAATTATTGTTGCACTATTTTTCCCGTATGCTATTTCAGGACTGTTTGGTTTAGAAAGCTACTTTGCTTATGCTGCTGACATCATATTTTATCTCGTAAAAGTCTTCCTTGTGATACTTTTCTCTGTGACCCTGATTCGGGTTTCAATTGCTCGTCTGAAAATAGATCAAATCGTCTATACGTACTGGATTCCATTAACGTTGATTGGTTTAGTTGGATTGATATGTATCATGTGGGATCCGTCGACATTGGTGCCTATTTCAGAAGGCGGACGATTTGGCTGGCCAACGATACTTGAATTGCTGGGGTTGTGATTATAAGATTCTTATCTATTTTCTAACACAATCCTCTTAAATTATGCTGCTATTTAAGGGAAAGATTTCATATGGCTTTAACCCTTGATAAATCTGATAAAAGCGTTGTTTTTCTCTTTTTTTTAATTCCAACGATCATGCTTATTGTTGGGTATTTGTTTGCTCCCTATCCCCAAACTGAAATTTTAAAACAACTTCTCACTATTCCCTTATTTCTCGGGTTGTTTCTTCTTGGAATAGGCTACTTCCTAAAAAACAAAGAGCGAGGTAGTAGTTTAAAAATAGCGGGATGGATAGCATTTTCTTCCTTTTGGGCAACTGCTCCAAGTTCTCTTTATTTTTCAGAAGGTGGCGACGTCTTTAATGCAGCGGTCTGCATCATTGGTATATATATATTAATATATATGGCTTATCATGAATGGCTGTCGATACAAAGAAAAAACCATCCTCTGTGCCTTAACTGGATTGCTGGAGGAACTTTTTTTGCGGGTATCATATATTTTGCTATAGATTCTAGTATTTTTCCTGAACTTAGAACAGGATTGATAGAGCTTGTTGCAACACACAGCACAAAAGTATTACATCTCTTCGGTGTAGAGGCATCTAGGCATGGGTCTGTAATACTCTACAATGGCATTTATATTAACATAATCTTTGCATGCACTGCTATTCAGTCAATGGTCTTATTTGTCGGGATGATAGGAGCGCTACCGAAAATTGATCTGAAAAGAAGACTGGCAGCACTAGCTGTAACAGTGATACCGATATATTTTCTTAACCTCATTCGAAATGCCGGTGTCGTTTATATGGTTGGAGCAGACATAACTTCTTTTGAGATGGCACATAATATCATTGCAAAGGCAGGATCTCTTATCGCACTTATCGCATTACTATTTTTAACATTCAAAATTGTCCCTGAACTCTATAATGAGATACTTTGTATCTTTGATCTACCGAAAAGAAAAGGTCCTGTTGAAAACTTTTTTGCTAAATTCTTGGGGAAAACAAAAAAATGAATATTGCAAAAGGAGGCCTGTCTTGGATTGCTGTTTCATATCTTGCCACCTTCTTATTTATAGTTGTTTCTTACCTTGTTTCCGGGCCAATAAAATATGTGAGCATCACTATCTCAGCATTATTGCTTATCATCTCATTTACTTTGGTAATATTTTTCAGAGATCCAAAAAGAAAAACAGGAGATGGTGTTGTTGCTGTTGCTGATGGAGTCATACGAGAGATAACAGACGAGGATGATAATGATGTTGGGAAATGTACTAAGATTTCAACGTTTATGAATATTCATAATGTCCATGTAAATAGAATGCCACTTGATGGAAAGATACTGGACGTTGTTCATTATGATGGTGCTCATCTTCCTGCTTTTAAAAAAGAATCAGAACGAAACGAAAGAGTCATATTCCATATAAAAACCGATATGGGGAGAATTAAAGTCATTCAGATTGCAGGAACCTTGGCACGTCGAATCGTTCCTTATATTAAAAAGGGAGATGCCGTTAAGAAAGGAGAAAAAATTGGGATTATACGGCTAGGTTCACGAGTAGATATTTATTTACCAACAAAAAAGATTCAGACAATAACAGTGAACGTGAAGGATAGGGTAAAGGCAGGAGAGGATACCATTGCAAAAATCCATGATTAAACTACTCTCTGTTGCAGATGTTGTTTCTCTTACTAACGCAATGTTTGGTTTTCTAGCTATTATTATGATTTTTTCACATGAAATGCATCTTGCTTTTTCTTTTATTCTCTTAGCGCTTCTTGCTGATGGGCTTGATGGTATTGTTGCAAGGAAGACACGGAAAGGTGAACTTGGAGAGTATATGGAGGCGATGGCAGATATGATCTCACTAGGTGTTGCCCCAGCATTTTTTGTTTACAATACCTACTATGATACTGTTTTAGACAACATGTTTTATCATGGTTTACTTGTTGCTGTCCTCATCATTTTCTTGTCCCTAGGCATCGTTCGGCTTGCTTCTTTTCACATCATTAAAGAAGAGAAGTTCTTTGTCGGTCTTCCTGCATCTGCTAGCACGATTTTCATCATTGTATTGTCTTTTCTTAAAATAGAATTCATGTACATTCTCCCTTTCATTGTTGTAATATCTTTTGCTATGATTTCACCTCTACGTTTTCCAAAGACAGGTTTAAAAATCAATGCTTTTGCAGCAGTATTCATACTTGTCACAATTATTTTTGGAAGTATATATTATAATTTTGCACCAGTGATGCTTTTTTTTGTTATTGCTGCCTATTCAATAATTGGTCCTATCTATGTAAGAAAAAAGCTATTTGTAGGTTAGAGAAACATATTCGTAGCTTTGCACCTGTCCATCCTCAATATCTACCAATCTTCCACCAACATTCTTTCTATTGAGAGTGGTTGAATCGGTTTGTACAAACATCGGCCATTCAAATGGATCAACCGGCTCTTCTCCTAAAAAATCAAGGATTTTATTGTTGTGGGTATGTCCTGCAAGGACAAGTGAGACGTTACTAGCTAGGCAGTACTCAATAAATTCTGCTCGATTAAATGCAATGCATTCGTCATTGCCGCTGGGGAGATCATCAGGTACTGAGAATAGTCCATAATCATCTATATCGTTGACTGCAGGATGATGCATAATGATATTCTGGTTTATTTCGTCGTTTCCTAGTTCATTTTCAATGAGATGGATTTGAGTATTGGTGAGACCACTTCCTTCTGGTGTGGGACTCCAGATATTGAGTTTTATCTCCCATCTGCTGTAGTCGTATCCTGAGTCAAGTAACAGAAAATTCATGTTTCCATATTCAAATGCGTAGTCGTTTAACGGATTTATATAGAAATGATAATTTGATAAGTCATAAAACGGGTTATAAAGTAGAATGAGCCTATGTTCATATCGATCATGATTTCCAGGTATTGTAAATACTGGCGAATCACACATAACGATAATTTCTTGTAATTCCAGGAAGAAATTTCGTTTATTTCGACTATTATACCAATCTACAAGATCACCAGAAAGTACGACAAAATCAGGTTTAACTTCTTCATTTACATAATGAATTACATCTGCTAACATTTCTTTTTCATTTATCAGATTATAGACTTTTCCTATATGGATCTGTTAATTGAACAAAGCTAAATTCTTCTGGTTCTTCATCTATTATTTTTACTGCGTGAGGCCAGGTGTATTCTTTTTTTGCAGTAATAAGTTTGATATTGTAAAATCCACCGGGTATGTTATTAGTATCATAGCTTAGGATGAGGTTATCTTCAACTTCATCCTCATTGACATAAAGCCATGTACGAAATTGGACAGTTTGATTATATAATAAGTAGATGGAGGGGTCGTTTATCGGTTGAAGTTCTGCACGGTAGATTTCTATAGGATCTTCAAGGATATGTCTTTCTTCTGAAATGACTACTGTTAATTTGTCTGTTTTGTCCTTACATATGAGACTTGGACATCCTAGTGATGGAAAGATGATATTTTCAACGTCATACCCAACGCTAATATTTTGTAAATTTACAGGATACGAACCTAGAGTAAAGTGTAATGAGTGATTTCCAACCACAACAGGATACCAAGTAATTTTTTTTGCGTATCTTGGCAGCTTTCCGATGGTGATTTCTTTTTGATCAATCAGAACACTTCCTGTTTTAAGTTGTGCTTCAGAAGATTGTACAATGATTCCTTCAAATTCATCCATAACTGTCAGTGTTTCAGTAAACTGATTACCTGTTGGATTTCCTTTAATTATAACTTTTATTTCGATCGGTTCTCCTAGTGTTGGATAGTAGTTCGAAAACGATATATCGATTATTTCTCCTGGAGAAATATCTTCAACTGACTCCATTGAATAAGTACCGTTACCTGTTTTATTTTCAAAAGTAATAGCCATAACAGGATGTAGTGTGAAATTTAACAGTATAAGCACCGCTAGGGTTTTGATGAACACGGATTCTTTTCTCATTGTCAATAACAACTAATAATTATACTTTTTGTACTATAAATATTTTTAGAAGTAAAAAAGTTGTTCTGTTCTAATAAATCACTTTTTTTTTGTTGAGGTAATATGTGTTTTCATATCCCTAAATCTTCGATAATGTTTCAATCCAAACATTTCTAAACAAAAATTGCATTACGTACTGCTAATATGGATGATATACCAAAGATTGGTATCACAGGGATGCCTAGCGTAGGAAAAACACAAACCCTTCTTAAAATCATTGAAAAAATTGAAAAAAGTGGATATGTATTACAAGGTATGATAACCGAGCCTGTCATTGTAAAGAAAAAACGTGTAGGTTTTTATGTAACTGACTGGCAGACAAAAGAAAAAAAAGTCTTTGCACACATCGATTTTGACACCAAAGATAAGGTTGGAGATTATGGCATCGATCTTAATGCGTTAGAGGAGATTGGAGTGCCTGCTATTGAGAAAGCAATCGACGATGATGAAGTTGACATCATCATTATAGATGAGGTTGGAAAAATGGAGATGCTTTCTGAAAAATTCTGCGAAGTTGTTGCAGATGCATTGGATTCTGATAAACCAATAATGGTTACCTTACATAAGAAATCAAGAACTCCTCTATTACAGGATATTAGAAGACGAGATGACATACGAATTCTTGAAGTAACTGCAGTCAATAGAAATTTGCTCCCTTATAAAATCGAAAAGATTATGGCAGAAAAACTACCTCCATTATTTTAATTATGAATGTACAAAAAACTGAGATAATAAAAGAGGGAACAACAAAAGTTTTCGTTTTTAAAAAGAAAGCATCTAAAAAAGGACCCGCTGCAAAAGATAAAGACCCTTTTTACAACCCGTCTATGGAGCAAAACCGGGATCTATCAATTATTGTTAATCAATGGCTCATTAATAATTGTGAGAAACAACTGCATTTATTAGATGGTCTTGCTGCATCAGGAATTAGAGGGATACGACTTGCAAATGAACTCGTTGGTGATTTTGATGTAACAATCAACGACTACAACGAAGAAGCATTTATGTTGATTAAAAAAAATGTTTTACACAATAAACTAAAAAATGTTGTTGCCTGCAATAAAAATTTGAATGTACTGCTTTCTGAAAACAAATACGATTACATCGACATTGATCCCTTCGGTTCTCCTGTTTATTTTATTGATTCGGCAGTGAGAAGCATCTATAACAATGGTGTTATTGCATGTACTGCAACGGATACAGCTTCACTTTGTGGCGTATATCCAAACGTATGTCGAAGGAGATATGGCGCTCGGCCGTTTCATTCATTTATAATGCATGAGATAGGTCTTCGGATACTACTTGGTTTTATCTGCCGAGAAGCAGCGAAATACGATAAAGGTATCGAACCGATATTAAGTTATTCTACTGATCATTTCTTTCGAGTTTATGTAAAAATTAGACGAGGAAAACGTTTTGCGAATGAATCAATGGAAAGGTGTTCACTTGTTGATCCGCAGGAAATTACTTTTTCTCTAAATAAGAACGAAGAACCTGTTGGTCCTCTTTGGCTAGGAAACTTACATACGAAACATGCACTTAAAGAAATTAGAACAGCCTTATTTGAAAAAGAGTTGAATACAAAAAACTCTCTTTGGAAACTTATTTCTCTTTTAGAAGAAGAAGCGGATGCTTCACCGTTTTTTTATACCACTGATGATCTCGCTTCTTATCTAAAAATGTCTGTTCCTCGGATGGATAATATTTTTCAAAAACTAAAAGAAAAAGGATACACTGCTTCAAGAACACATTTTAGTGCTACAGGTTTTAAAACCGATGCTTCAATAAATGAGATAAAGGAAGTTTTTAAAGAAGCGAAGACATGACGATATTGTGAATAAGTATGGTTGAAAAACTACGAGTTGGTGTTTTAGCATCTGGCGGTGGAACAGATCTTCAAAGCATTATTGATGCTTCAGAAAGTGGCATGATTGATGCAGAAGTTGTTGTCATTATCAGTGATAAAAAAGATGCATTTTCATTAAAAAGAGCAAAAAAACATAAGATTAATGCATGTTTTGTTGACCCGAAGGGAAAAGATAGAACAGCACATGAAAAAGAAGTCAATACAGTTCTTAAAGAGAATTCAGTACAGCTTGTTGTGGGAGCAGGATACATGCGTGTTCTTTCATCATTATTTGTTAAAAAATGGTACGGTAAACTCATCAACATTCATCCAGCACTTCTTCCTTCATTTAAAGGTACGAATGGCCAAGGAGATGCCCTTGAATATGGAGTAAAGATTTCAGGCTGTACTACGCATTTTATGGATGCTGAAATGGATCATGGCCCCATCATTTTACAGGCAGCAGTAAAAGTACTCCCAGGTGATGATAGAGATAAACTTGCTGCTCGTATTTTAGAGGTTGAACATCAGATACTGCCAAGAACCATACAGTTTTTTGC
>JAIWHQ010000016.1:0-15190 GCA_048629575.1 Thermoplasmatota archaeon
GTGAAGCAGGGGAAAAACTCAGTAAAGCAGAACAAGTATTGCAAAGCCTCACGGGCCAACAACCAATACAAACCATTTCAAAAACAACAAATAAGGACTGGGCTCTCCGAAAGATGATGGCTATTGGATGTAAGGTAACCTTACGTAAGAAAACTGCTGATAAATTTTTAATTGAAGCATTAAAGACAAGGGAAAATAAAATCGCAGATTACTCATTTGATGATCAAGGAAACTTCTCTTTTGGAATACCCGATCATACGTTATTTGAAGGGCAAAAATACGACCCCAATATCGGTATCTTTGGAATGGATATCTGTGTAACCATGAAAAAACTAGGATACCGTATTAAACATAGACGGGTTGATCGAAGAAAGATACCGCATAGGCATCAGGTGACAAAAAAGGAAACCTCAGAGTTTATTGCAGAAACATTCAACGTGGAGGTTGTATCATGAGGATAAAAGAGAGGAAAAAAATCTACGGCAGAAACGTAGGCTGCGAGCAATGTGGCAGAAAACGCGGGATAATACGAAGATACGGGCTTCATCTTTGCAGACAATGTTTCAGAGAGAAAGCTGAAGAAATTGGGTTTAAGAAATATTATTAGGAGTTGTTTGGGCTATGTTAAACGATCCGTTAGCAAATGCATTATCTACCATAAAAAACGCAGAGACAAAAGGAACAGCCACCTGCATGATACGTCCTTCGTCTAAGCTCATCGGCGGAATATTAAATCTTTTAAAAGAGAAAGGATACGTCGGTAATTTTGAATTCATTCAAGATGGTAAAGCTGGTGTTTTTCAAGTGGAACTTGTTGGAATGATCAATAACTGTGGAGTCATTAAACCAAGGTACCCTATAAAAAGAGATGACCTGGATAAATGGGAATCACGGTATCTTCCCGCACGAGATTTTGGGCTGCTCGTACTTACAACAACAGAAGGTATCATATCCAACGCTGAAGCAAGAAAAAAAGGTATTGGAGGGAAATTACTCGCATATATCTACTAACAAGGAGAGAATGAAAAATGGCAGCGGTAACAGAGATAAAAGAAAAAATCGAAATCCCAAATGGCGTGGAAATAACAATTGAAGAAAAAACAGTTCACGTAAAAGGAGAGAAAGGCTCTCTTTCTAGAATGCTTTCCCATCCAAGAATTAATATAACCGCCAAAAACAACATTGTTGAAATTTCTTGTATGGACTCACCAAAAAGAAAAGAAAAAGCGTTAATTGGAACATTTAAAGCACATATAAACAACATGATAAAGGGAGTCACTGAAGGTTTTGAATATAAAATGAAGACAGTATTTGCCCATTTTCCAATAAAAACAAGTGTCGAAGGAGATGCATTTATCATACAGAACTTTCTTGGAGAACGATCGCCTAGAACGGCAATAATCCTTGAAGGTGTAACTGTAGAGGCAAAAGGAGAAAACGTAACGGTATCAGGGATAGATAAAGAAAAAGTTGGACAGACCGCAGCGAACATAGAACGAGCGACAAAGGTGAAAAAAAGAGATATTCGTGTATTCCAAGACGGTGTCTATATCATCAGTAAAAGAGGATAAAAATATGACGAAAGAAAGTGTTATCAAAGAATTTACCTCACTGAACGGAGTTGGAAATGCAAAAGCAGAACTCATCTACACCAGTGGATTTGATTCAATTGAAAAACTGAAAAATGCAACAGTTGAAGATTTAAAAAATATCAAAGGAATTACTGAAAAAAACGCAAAAGACATCCTCAATCAATTAAAAGAAACGGGGAAAAAAGAAACAACAGAAACAAAACCAAAAGCAAAGGCAAAACCCAAAGAGACAAAAAAAGAAGAAAAAACTGCTTCTGCTGAAGAAAAGCCAGAGAAAAAACCAACAAAAGAGAAAGAAGAAACAGTGGAAATAGTTGAAGATGAGGAAGAAGAAGGATACAAAGTAAAGAAAAAACCAAAGCTGAGTAAAGAACAGAAAGAAAAACTACAAGTTAGAAGACAGATAAAGAAGAGAACACCAACATTTCTCAGAGAGGAATGGTTCCGATATAAAAGAATCCCAAGGAACTGGAGAAGACCAGATGGGATAACATCAAAAATGCGGATTAATCTTAAATATCGCCCTAGTAAAGTACGAGTTGGCTTTCGAGTGCCAAAAGACGTTCGGGGGCTGCATCCATCTGGTTTTGAAGAAGTAATGATCTATAACGTATCTGATCTCAAGGGTATTGATCCAGAAAAACAGGCAGCAAGAATCGGTGGTACTGTGGGAACAAAAAAACGTCTTGAGATTGCAAAAAAAGCAGAAGAGTTAGAGATTAGGATACTTAATATGAAGGTGTAAAAATGACTGATCTGCGAAATCAACGAAGAATGGCAGCATCTATTCTGAAATGCGGGAGAAACAGAGTCTGGATGGACTCAGATAGAACAGATGAAATCGCAAAAGCAGTCACGAGAGCTGACGTAAAGATTCTTATCAATGGTGGAGCGATAAAAAGCAAACAGATTCAAGGTATTTCAAGAGGTCGTAAGAAATTTAACCAAAAACAGAAGGACAAAGGAAGAAGAAAAGGCCATGGGTCAAGAAAGGGTGCAAAGTATGCCCGTCTTCCAAGAAAAGAACGATGGATAAGAACAATACGTCCGATACGAACATACCTACGGCAATTACGAGATGATAAATCAATTGAAAAAAGCGTTTATCGTAAATATTATAGAAAGGCAAAAGGTGGTGAGTTTCGTAGTAAACATCATCTTAGAACACGTCTGACATCTGACGGTTTTTTAAAGGAGGATAAACAATGAAAGCAGGTCCTCGCTATCATGTAAAACCAAGAAGGCATCGAGAAGGAAGAACAGATTATCGGAGAAGATTACGGCTTCTTAAATCCAGAAAGACACGCATAGTTGTGAGAAAATCACTCAAAAACATTAGAGTACAATTTGTTGAGTACAGTCCAGAAGGAGATAAGATTAGTATCTCAGTTGTTTCAAGTGAACTTGTTAAAAACTATAACTGGAAATATTCTGTTTCTACAACACCTGCAGCATATCTTACCGGTCTACTTGCTGGAAAGAAAGCAATGGAGAAAGGAATAAAGGAAGGAATACTTGATATAGGGAGGTATCGACCAACAAGGGGCAATAAACTTTTTGCGACGTTAAAAGGTGTTGTCGATGCAGGAATACAATGTCCCTATGATGAAGGAATGATACCCTCTGAAGAAAGAATTTTGGGAAAGCATCTCGATGACAAAATTGCTCCTTTAACAGGAGAAATAAAAAATAAGATTATAGGAGGCAAATAATGGCACCAAGAGGCCGTAGCAGACGAAGCGGAAGAAGGCCACCTCGTAAGAGAGAAGAACCTGTAGAGGTACACTGGGAACCAAAAACCCAACTTGGGCGAATGGTCAAAGCAGGGGATATCTCCACAATGAACGCTGCATTAACTTCAGGGCTTCCCGTCAGGGAACCTGAAATCGTTGATATATTACTCCCAGAAGTTGAAGATGAAGTAATTGATGTTAAAATGGTTCAACGTATGACTGACTCTGGGCGAAGAATAAAATTTGTAATAACTGTTGCTGTTGGAAATAAAGACGGTTTTGTAGGTCTTGGTCAAGCAAAAGGAAAAGAAGTAGGATCAAGCATTAAAAAAGCAATTGATGATGCAAAAATAAATATTATCGAGATACGGAGAGGATGTGGCTCCTGGCAATGTGGCTGTAGAAAACCCCATACTGTTCCATTTGCAGTCACCGGTAAAGGTGGATCTGTACAAGTAACATTTAAACCTGCTCCACATGGAATTGGTCTTGCAACAGGTGATGTGGCAAAAAAAATATTAACTCTTGCTGGAGTATATGACTGTTGGGCATTTACACGAGGGCAAACTCAAACTGTTGTAAATTACGCAAAAGCTGTTTTTGATGCATTAAAACAAAATGCTGAAACACGAATTACTGAAAGTGAAATTAAAAAGATTGGTATCGTCTCAGGAAGCATTGGCCTCCCACCAGAAGAACCAAAGCCCGCTGTTGAAACAGAAACAAAAAAGGAGGCATAAAGATATGGTATTTGCAATTATAAGAGTCAGAGGGATAGTAAATGTAAACCCTGACATTAAACGTACACTAAAACTTCTTCGATTAACAAAAGTCAACCATTGCACACTTCTTGAAGAAAATAAGGTATACAAAGGCATGTTACAGAAAGTTAAAGACTATACTACCTGGGGGGAAATAGACAAAGAAATACTTCCAAAACTTATGGAATCCAGGGGAATGATTGTTGGTGACAAACAAATCACCGAGGAATACATAAAATCTGCAACATCATATAACACATTTGAAAAACTTTCACAAGCAATACTTGACAATAAGTTTAAATATAAAGAGATCCCTGATGTAAAACCGTTGTTTCGATTAAGTCCGCCAAAGAAAGGATATGAAGGCATTAAAAGATCGTTTAAGAACGGCGGAGCATTAGGATATCGAGGGAAAGAAATAAACAAACTGATTGGGAGAATGATATAAAAGAAAAAAACGCCAAAAAATTATTATATATAATATGTTTTATGTATAAAATGAGGGTATGAAAAATGGAGGAAATTCTGTACAATATTGAGATACACAAAGATATGGACGAATTCTTAGGAAAGATATATTCAGATATCGACGGGGTAAAAGAGTTCAAAAACGAACGAATAGATAGACTGCTACGAGATATTATCTTTGATATGCAACTTGCTCTTGATGAGTTTTCTAATCGCTCCGCAGATTTTGCAGAAGGACCTGAAGAAGTAAAATAAATACTCAAATTTTTTAAAATATTATTATGATATGAATAAAAGATATATTTGAGGACAATATTTTTAAATGTATCTGATATTTGGTGGTTCTACTACCTATATAATATGGAGGAATACCGTGGAGTATACCCGATTTGAAAAAGCACGCATCATTGGTGCACGAGCACTACAAATATCAATGGGTGCACCATCAACACTTGCCAAAATTCCAACAGAGGTAGTTGACCCTGTTGAGATATCCATGTTAGAATTTAAAGAAGGTGCAATTCCAATTACAGTAAAAAGAAAATAGTGAAGGAAAGTTCTATGGCTGAAGAGAAAGAAAAAAACGAAAATAAAATGATGGTCTCTGAAGAAACCTACATGACATCAGGAGTACATATCGGTACAAGACAAAAAACGTCAGATATCAAAGAGTTCATATACAAAGTACGAAACGATGGATTATACATAATAGATGTAAAGAAAACAGATGAACGAATTAAAAATGCAGCAAAATTTTTAGTAAAATACGACCCATCAAAAGTGTTAGTTGTCTCGGTACGACAGTATGGACAAAAACCGACACAAAAACTTGGTGAACATACCGGGATGCAAATTCTCGAAGGACGTTTCAGACCAGGAACACTTACCAACCCAAACTCCAAAGATTTCTTCGAACCTGAAGCAATACTACTCACCGACCCACTTGCAGATATTCAGGCGTTAAAAGAGGCGAAAAACATCGGAATCCCTGTTGTTGCACTCTGTGACACAAACAATGAGACACGATACGTCGACTATGTCATCCCAACAAATAATAAAGGAAGACGGGCACTTGCACTTATCTACTGGCTGCTCACACGAGAAATACTAAAAGAACAAGGTAAAATTAAAAAAGAAGACGAGTTTACCACAGAAGTAGAAGACTTTGAAGCAGAAATCTAAAAAAAACATTTTTTTTATACATATAAACATAAGATAAGAGTAGAAAAGGAGATACTTTGGAAGTAAAAGTAAATGACGGCATTATACTTATTGGCACTGCACATATCTCAAAAGAGAGCGTCGAAGAAGTAAAAAAAGCCATTGAGAAATACAAACCTGATATTGTCGCAGTTGAACTTTGTAAAAGAAGACATGATGCGATAACAAAAAAAGATCAATGGGAAAACACACCGATCACCTCTCTTTTAAAATCAAATAATGCGTATCTCATGCTTGCACAAACGTTTTTATCATCTATTCAGAGAAGACTCGGTAAAGAATACGGCGTCGAACCTGGATCGGAAATGATCGCAGCACTCAATGAGGCAAAGAAACACAACCTCAAGGTAGCGCTCATAGACAGAGACATCTCAATTACTTTAAAAAGAGCCTGGAAAAAGATGGGTATTCGAGAGAAATTTCGATTAACATGGGAGTTTCTCAAAGCAATATTAGGATATGACGAAGAAGAATTAGAAGAACTTGACCTTAAAGAACTCATGAATCAAGATGTGATTTCTTCTATGATGGAAGAATTTGGAGAGATAGCACCAAGTGCCTCAACTGTTCTTATTCACGAGCGAGATGAATATATCGCTAAAAAAATCTTTGACGAAAGCAAAAAAGGAAAGGTTGTCGCAGTTGTCGGTGCAGGTCATCTCAAAGGTATTCAAAAACATCTTGAAAAGAAAAAACTTGATGTTGATCTAAAAAAACTGGAATATGTTCCTAAAAAACGGTTCAGCATCTGGAAAACTATCGGCTATGCAATACCTGTTGTTTTTGCAGCTGTAATAATTTGGATGCTTCTTACAAAAGGCCCTGATGCATGGAGTGAAATAGCAGATATCTTCATCATATGGTTTCTGATAAACGGAGTTCTATCAATGATTGGGGCCATGATTGCTCGTGGACACCCATTGACATGTCTGACTGCTTTTGTTGCCGCCCCGCTCACGTCTTTAAATCCTGCGATTGCTGCCGGTTGGGTTGCTGGATATGTAGAATTTAAACTGAGAAAACCAGTTGTAAAAGATTTTCAGAATCTCAGTAAGATGGAAAGCACAAAGGATTTCTTCAACAACAAAGTCATACGACTTCTTATGGTTGTAGCACTTTCAAATGTGGGAAGCATGATCGGTACATTTGTAGCTTTACCAATTATAACAAGTCGTGTATTTGGCTGAAAAAGCAGTCACCTCTCAAAACATTCATAAGCACTAACATCAATTGAGGGTTGCATGCAGGAGAGAAGAAAAATATACACATCGTTTCATGACCTCTCACCAAGGGAATACATGTATTTTCCAAAAGGAACACTTGACGGGGGATCTCCAGGGAAATTTAGTAGAATAGAAATATATCATCTTCTTCTTGCAATGAGTGTTTTAACACTTGCATTTTCTTTTGCTTTTTCAGGAAACAGCATCTTGTTTGGCTTTAAAAATGCACAAACGTTACTTTTTGCTATTCCCATCGCATTTTTAGGTATTTTAACAGCATTTTTTGTTCATGAACTATCCCATAAATTCATGGCGCAAAAATATGGTCTCTGGTCAGAATTTAGAATGTATCCAAGAGGACTTCTGCTGTCATTGTTTTTTGCAGTTTTCACAGGATTTGTCTTTGCAGCACCTGGAGCGGTAATGTTTCGTGGTGAGACAAGAAACTTTGAAATGGGAAGAATAGCTGCTGCAGGACCACTTGCAAATATAATAATTGCAGCAATAACATATCCCCTATATCGGTTTGTTTTCTTCGAAACACCATTTATTGGGAAGATCTTAGGATTTATCTGCCTAATTAATGCACTACTTGGAACTTTTAACCTGCTACCATTTGGACCACTTGACGGCATGAAAGTAATACGATGGAATGGAATTGCATGGGCTGCATTATTTATAATAGCAATAGTTATGATGATTCTTATATTCCCAATTGCTCCTCTCTTTTAGGATAAAACAGGACATTATAAAGATCTATCAAAAATACGATGCAAACGTATATATCGCTCATATCTGATAGTTAATTTAGATGAAAACATTGGGAGTATATACCAAAGATTTTTCTCTTTATCACGATATTTTAAAGACATTAAAAAAACGTAAATTAGCCTATGTTTTACTTTCTTCACCTAAAAATATTCCAAAAAGAATAGGTGTGGTATTAACATCCAAATCAGAAAGTGAAGAAATAAAATCTCAAAAAATTGTTTCCGCAGATACCTTTGATACCGTCGATCATGCAGTAGATATGGCTTTGAAAAAATTAATTGGAAAGAAACTCTATAAACAGGTTTTCATCGGTATTGACCCTGGAGAACGCCCGGGGATTGCTGTTGTTGGCAATGACATGTTGCTGCAAAAAACCCAAGTAGAATCTCCTGAAAAAATCGTTCAAACGATAAAACGATTATTGAAACTCTATCCATCTAAAGAAACATGTATCCGAATAGGACATGGATCAATACTTACACGAAATCGAATAATCAACTCACTTATCCCCCTAAATATCCCCATCGAAATCGTTGATGAAACAAGCACAACCCATAACCAACAGACAGGACGCTCAGAAAGAGACAGAGAAGCAGCTGCAGCAATAGCCTTACTCTCAGGAGGACGAGTTCAAACAACATTACCGTTAGAGCCGACAAGAGGTGCAATTAAAAACGTACAAAGACACAGCAGACAAATTACAGAAGGAAGATACACAATTTCAGAGAAAACTGCAGCACAAGTTTTGAAAGGAGAAATAAGCCTGCTAGATGCAATTGAAAAAGAGAAATCAAAACCCAAACGTTTATGAACAGGTTTTCTATGCAGACTCGGTAAGAGTAATGGAAAACAAATGTGCTCTGGTTAGCGTTTTTGACAAAGAAGGAATAGTTGATTTTGCTAGAGAATTATCCAAGTTTAATATACAGGTTATCTCTAGTGGGGGAACAGCAACGATTTTAGAGGATTCAGGAATTAATGTTAAGGAAGTATCGGAATTAACCGGTTTTCCCGAAATGCTTGATGGTAGAGTAAAAACTCTTCATCCGATTGTACACGCTGGAATACTTGCAAGAAGAGATACAAAAGCCCATATGGATACCCTATTGCAACATAACATAAATACAATTGATTTTGTCGTCTGCAACCTTTATCCATTTGAAGATACTATCCAAAAACCAAATGTTAGTATCGAAGAAGTCATAGAAAATATTGACATCGGAGGACCTACACTGATACGGGCAGCTGCAAAAAACTACAAAGACGTCATTGTATTGACAAATCCTAAACAATATAATGAAATAATAGAAGTTCTGAAGTCAAAAAAAGAAATAAGTTTGGAACTAAGAAAAAAACTTGCAATTGAAGCATATTCTCACACCGCACAATATGACTCGATAATATCACAGTATCTACAAAATAGATGGACTGAGGAGATATTACCTGAAAATCCTACGTTTACAATGAGAAAAATTCAAGATATGAGATACGGTGAAAACCCTCATCAAAAAGGAGCCTTCTACAAAGCACTCCCCATAGCTTCAGAACCCTGCATATCAAATGCAAAACAACTGCAGGGAAAAGAACTCTCGTTTAACAACATTCTCGATTCAGACTGCACCATAGAATGTATAAAAGAATTTACCGAGCCGACATGCGTGATTGTAAAGCATGCAACTCCTTGTGGTGTTGCAAGTGCAGCGACAATGCTGCAAAGTTGGAAGGACGCGTTTGCAACAGATATCTATTCTCCGTTTGGAGGAATTGTTGCATTTAATAGAGAAGTGCCAAAAGAGGTTGCTGAGGAGCTCTCAGGTTTCTTTTTAGAAGTAATTATTGCTCCATCTTTTAGTGAAAATGCTTTGAAGATATTTGGAAAAAAGAAAAACCTGCGACTACTTGAGTTAAAAGGACTTGATAAAAAAATAAAAAGAAAAGGCGTAAACTACCGAAGTGTTGTCGGAGGATTTCTTGCTCAGGAAAGAGACGTTTGGCTGAATGAAAAAAAGAACTGGAAAATCGTTACAGAAAAAAAACCCTCAAAAGTAGATATTGATTCTATGGAATTTGCGGTAAAATGCGTCAAACATGTAAAATCCAACTCTGTTCTTTTTGTAAAAGACATGCGTACTGTTGCTATTGGTGGAGGGCAAACATCCAGGGTTGATGCCGCATGGATTGCAACACACAAGGGAAAAGAAAACATCAAAGATTCAATTATGGCAAGTGATGCGTTTTTCCCATTTCGTGATGCCGTTGATGTCGCTGCAAAAGCAGGTGTGAAAGCAATCATTCAACCAGGTGGATCAATTAGAGATAAAGAAGTAATAGAAGCCGCAAACGAACATGGTATAGCTATGGTTTTTTCAGGTCAGAGGTATTTCAGACACTAAGACCGCAGTCTATCTCTTTTTAAAAATAGTAGCTATCACAACAACAATTAAAGCAGCTATTAAAAATATGCAAAATATAGTACTTATCACTAGATAACTCATTTCAGTTTTGAGATCCTGAACATCCTGATACAGCCCAGGGCCGCCCTCAGTCTTATCATATATCGTCATGACTATGTTTTTTTGTTTTACAGGGCCATAGTTTGATGATTTCATATCATATGTTACGCTGTAATCTCCTAATGCAATATTGACAGGGATGTCAAATAGAATTTGAAATGTAGTTTCTTCGTCCACATCCATATCTATATACCATGAAGGCTGGATAGAAAACCAACTATGCTCCAACCATTCAAGCCCATCAGTTACATCTAACATGACATTAAGATTGGTGTTACCAGTATTTTTTACTGTAACATTTACAATGCTTTTTTCCCCTCGTTCAACGAAAATATTGTCTTCTGCAATGATGCCAAGATCAGGATAAGCAAAATCTTCTTCAAAAGCAATAATATCACCATCTAAACTAGAATACCTCCCATAATATTGATAGCTCATAAGAATAGGATCGCCTTTAAAAAGATCATAGATCTCTTGACTTATTTCCAATAATTCATCCTCAGTTAAATTCATATCATATAACAAATCATCATACGAATAATAACCAAGATTTGAATAAAAGGAAACTTCAGAAAATACTTCCGCTTTAATCACTTTTTTGGCGATACAAAAAACCCTCACTGAAGCATAGGTCTCTCCCACATCAGAAGCAGCAGTTATCTTAAGAGGATAAAAAAGAAAATCTGTTTTAAACCTGTAAATGATTGGGTTAATACTAGACTCATCCTTTGTTGTATCAATAATGTCAAAAACAAAATAGGAAATATTATCGTTTAAATATTCTTCAACCATACCCTGAAATTTAGATGAAAAAGTTATATCTGTAAGACCTGCTGATATGGCAAAGTCTGTCGCCCAATCACTAAAGTTTGTTACATCAAGTATTTTAACGATAGTAATATTATGGACGCCGATTGTATCCTGAAATGTTATCTCTATACTTGCTGAGAGGGTTCCTCCATCTTGAGCGTTTTCACCATATCCCTTGGAACGATTCCAGATTTCCTGCCATTTTTTGTTTATAATTTCCTGAAGTTTGACAAATGAGTCAAAACTTCCTTCAGTTACACTTATAGGGTTTGAAGGCAAAGGAATAACTCGGAGAACTTTTGTAGGTTCTGAGCTTTGAATATCAATTGAAAGAATGAGTACTTCTTCTGTTCCATTCCATGCAACAATAGCATTCTGAGCCTTTTCTTGAATATAAATCTGAGGAGGACCAATTATGCCACCATCCCCACAGACGGCAGGAAAAACAAGCATCAGCATTAGTATGATTATAAACAGGGCGATTTTTTTCATGTTACATCCTTAATAATGAACATTATTCCATTATTTAAAAGGTTAGAAAATGTTTGGTAGTTCCCGAACGTTTTAAACATGGTATATCTATTTAGCATGTCATGAAATTTGAAGTGAAAAAAAGAGATGGCCCTGCAAGAATCGGGGAGCTTTTAATTAAAGATAAAAAGATTACTACGCCAACTATAGCATTTATTGATACATCAAGGTTTAAAGCACCAGATTTTGCTGATTTTTTAATAACAAATGATACTTTGAAAACAGAAAAACCAACATTGCAAGTTGAAGACAGCATCTTTTCAGTTTCAACAAATGAAACAAGCGGGGAATTATCGATAAATAAATATCTATTCTATCCAAAAGATGTATCAACAGAACTGCATCTCAACTCAATAAAATACAACAAAAACAAGAATACAGATTGTTGTATACTGCCTGCTAAAGAAGAAGTATTAGATGATTTCTTAAAAGAAAATGATGCAACACTGTTTATTGTTTCAGATGTAGTTCAACTGTTTTTTCAGCAGTCAAAATTTGTTGAATTTATGACAAATCTCAGAGAAAAAATTGGCTATCAAAAAACGATATATCTCCCATGTGTCGGTAATCCATCTAGTTTTGCATTACTAACGTATCTAGGTGTTGATTTTTTTGATTCAACTTCTGCAATTATTTCTGCAAGAAATGACGTCTTACTTTTTCCAAATGGTCAGTTCAATAAGAACGATTTAGCAGAAATACCATGTAGTTGTCCCTCCTGCAGTAAGATAAAAGGTAAACCTTCAGAGATGAAGTTTACAGAGATACTGCAACATAACTATTTTGTCATGTTTAATGAAATAAAACAAGTGAGAAACGCAATTTTTCTTGGAAAGTTACGTGAGTTAGTTGAAACAAGAGTAAGTGCTAGTCCAACGCTTGCTGCAATGCTGAAGATATTGGACCAAAATTATTACACATTCTTAGAAGAAAGAACACCTATAATACGTAAAAATCAATTATTATCGACAACAAAACATTCTTTAGATAGACCTGAAATCAGACGATTCCAAACTCGTGTTCTAAACAGATATATTAAACCAAGTTGCACAAAAATACTGCTTCTTCTCCCATGCTCCGCAAAAAAACCATATTCTTTTTCAAAATCCCATAAACTATTCAGAGAAATGCTGTATAGTTCAAAAAATCCAGATATAGTTCATGAGGTAATAATAACCTCACCACTAGGAATTGTACCAAGGGAGCTGGAATTAATGTATCCTGCATCTCGATATGATATAGCTGTTTCTGGATATTGGGATGAAGATGAAAAAAAGATGATACAAAACCTTCTCCAAAGGTATTTAGAAACCTGCAACTACGAAAAAATAATAGTTCATGTCCCCCTATCTATTCAAGATTTTATTGTTGATCTTTTAAAAAACCCAATCATTACTTGCATAGACACACCTACATCCAAAGAGTCATTAGATGAATTATCTAACGTTTTAGTAAAAGAAGTAAGTCAATATGAACGAGTAGATCTAGCGAAAAGAACGTTTGAAAACATGAAAGCTCTTGCATCATATCAGTTTGGTAAAGAAATTGCTGAAAAACTTCTAAAAAACTGTAAGATTAGAGGAAAATATCCCTATCAAAAAATAATGCAGAATGACAAACAGCTAGGTATGATAACAAAAGATCGAGGATTGATTTCTCTGACGTTAGATGGAGCAGAAAGAATAATTGCATCTCACAAATACTGGGTGGAAATACATGATGATTTTACACTTATAGGATCAGTCTTTGCGCCAGGGGTGAAAGATGCAGATGAAAAAATTAGAATCGGTGATGAAATAGTTGTCACAAAAAAGGGGACACTATGTGGAGTTGGTGTAGCTCAGATGAACGGAAAAGAAATGAAAGAGTTACGCCACGGAGAGGCAGTTAAAATCAGACATAGATGCTAGATGTTTTTCATAGATTGTTTTTCACCGCAATACGGACAGGAATATATCTGTATATCCTGAACTAAATCAGTTCCTTCCGCCCAAATAGATACTCTCTCCCCGCAACTTTTACATTTAAATTTAATGTTTTCAGATTTCTGTTCAGGAATCTCCTCAACAATCACAGGAGGGGACGAAGAGATTTTTCCAATAGTCCCACAATCAGGACACGTCAATGTAAACGGTTTTTTATTGTTACGACTTGATTTTTTAATAGCAAAAATTCCTTGACAGGTTGGACATTTAAAATGATACAGTTTACCTTCCAAGGTTTTTTCAAATTCTTCAACAATATCTTTAGACTCAGCTGTTTTTTTTGTTGGAGCCAAAAACAACAGTACAATAGTAAATATTATCAATATTGCATAGATCGCAAGAATCATCTGAAGCCACTCTTTCCCATATACAATATCAAACATAGAAGAAAACAGTACAACAATTGATAAGAGAATAATCACCAGAAAAAGTAGTTTCCGATGTATCAATTTCATGTTTTCCTCCTACGAATTCCATATATTGATAACGCTATCAGTACAATAAACAAGATTCCTGATACAAGAACATATATCCAGTTTTCTTTTGATTTAATTGCTATTCTCTCAAGTAAAGAAAGAGGTTTAAGAGGATCTGTACCTTCTTCATACTCTTCAACATTAGTATACCCATCATCATCCTCATCTTCTGTTGCATCTGCTGGATTGAAAGGATCAAAACCATATTTTTCCTCCCACCAGTCAGGCATACCATCATTATCAGTATCCTCAAGATCAGTTGTTATCCAAAATTCAACCTCATCATCGTCTGTCTTTTCCTCATTTTCAAACATGTCTTCAACAGTCATATAAAAGACATATCTTCCTAGCATCTCATAACTTTGAGTGAAATAATATTTTATATCACCTGATGAGTTTGTCATGTTTTTGGTTTCTGAACTACCATCGGGATACGTAATAGTTACCTGAACAAATTTCACTCCCGAGCGATCTGATGTGATGCAACTTATCGTGACATCCTTATCTTTTAATTGAACAGAAGGTAAAACACCGATGTACTCAATCTCTGGCGGGGTTGCATCTTCCACTATCGCAAAATTACTTGTTTTTATAGCATCATTTTCGTAAGTTGAGTTATCAAATGCGGTAATAGTAAAATTATAAATTTTAAGAAGAGATGTATTTTCAAACGTGTAACTATATTTGTCGTTTTCTTGTTTCGTCATCGTTCCTGCATATGTAGTATCTTCTGGATCAGTAATTGTTATTTCCACTTTTTTTATACCCGATTCATCAGTGATTTTAGCAAGTATTTCAACAGGAGTATTTTGTTCAATTTTCTCCAAAGGTTTAGGTTTAAGAAGCTTTATTATAGGATCATTATTTTCAGGAGGGTTGCTCTGTTGCATTGACTTTTAATCTTGATGTACGATTGAAATCCCTATTATTCGTAGTATTTGAATCAGGATGGGTTTCATCCCATACAACTATAGCACCAACGACCCATTCGCCATCATATTTATCTTCGCCATATTGAGCAGAAGTCCATATCAAACTAACGTTTTTAGTTTCACTTATATTAATAATATCTACAGAAATTTGGGCTTTTAATCCCGTGTAACTCA